>JBFWSD010000067.1:0-12467 GCA_050248575.1 Gemmataceae bacterium | reverse complement strand
CGATGTCCGCTGACTGGGCAATCTCGATCTGCCCGGCCGCCGCGAGGTCGAGCGTCGGACCGATCGCCGACAGGATGTCCTCCACCTTGAACCCGGCCAGGGCGAAGAAGCTCATGGCCTCGGCCGCCTGGCTGGCGGTGAAGACGGTCTCGCGACCGAGCTGACGGGCCTTGTTCTTGAGCGCGTCGAACTCCGTCTCGTTGGCGCCTGTCAGGGCGAGCACGCGCGCCATCGATTGTTCAAAGCCGGCAAACTCGCGCGAGGCAAGTGCGAAGGGGACAGCAGCGACCGTGCCAATTCGCAGGAGGTTGCTACCGAGCGTCGTGACCGACTGGCCAAACGCCCGCAGACGTGCCTGGGCGCGCTTGAGCCCGGCGACGAGCTTGGAGTCATTGGCCGTCAGCTCGACGAACGCCGAACCCGCCCGTATCGCTCCTGCCTGCGCCACCGACGAATACCTCCTTCATCAACGCGAACGTCTCGTGCTTCTCGAACGGCAACGTGGGCGGATGCTTCCGTGGATAGAAGGGGTGGAACTGTCTGGGCTGGAAGGCCGACTTGCCCTTGCCGCGCCCGAAGCAGTTGGCCAGGAGCGCCAGGATGTGCGAGGTGTGGTCCCACGCCGCTCGGCTCCTGGCCTCGGCCATTGTCATGAGGTCGCGGAGGGTAAAGGGGCCGGGGTCGATGCCGAGTTGGCCGGCGCAGGCCCAGATGATTCGCTCAACTTCTGCGCCAAGCTGTCCAGGTCGAGGCTGTCGAGCCTCTGCTCCACGCACTCCACGATCTTCAGACTGAGCTGTTTGCTCTTCGCCACGACCTTCTTGAGGGCCTCGCGTGCCCTCCGGTCTGGGAAAAAATCCAGCAGCGCGGCCACGAAGGCATTGCTGGCGTCCTCCAGGGCGTCCCCAGAGAAGCCGCGACCGAACTCCACGTCCGCGTCGACGTTGCCCAAGATTTTCTCCGCTTGTTCCTTGCACATCGCGAACAGCAGGTCAATGAAACGCGGGTAGTCGTTCAGGAGGTCGCGCAGCGGCTCGCCGCCGTGGTCGGCAAGGGACGGTAGATAGACATTCGTCAGGTCGCGGACGCGCTTGATCACGGCGACATCGATCTCGATTTCCCAGGTCCGGTCCTTGGCGTCTGTGAACTGATGCATGGAGCCCTCATATAGAGATGAGAGAACACGCCGGGCACGGTTGCCCGGCGTGACGCCGACCGGGTCGTTCAGTTACCGGCCGGCATCTGGTCGTCGACTTTGTTCTTCAGGTTGTCGACGGCGGCACGCAGGAAGTAGAGGCCCGCGGCGCTGGCGAGATAGAGGATGCCGCTGACGTACTCGGGCGGCAGGAACGACATCACCTCGTTGGCCGCGAGAACGGCGATCACCACGGCGGCGATCTTGGTGCGGTAGCCTTTCAGCTTCTCAAGCAGAGACATCGATCCTCCCTTCGGAAACGTTGATCTTGAGTGGTCCTTTGACGGTCAGCTTCTCGATGACGGGTTGGCCAGCGGGCGCGGGAGCCTTCGTGTCGGTGGGCGGTGGCTCGACCGCCTGGATGCTCGGACTCGCGCCGGGCTGCTCGACCACATGCTTGAACATGATCACCTGCGGATTCGCGGGTTGCTGCGGCTGCGTTGGCGGAGCCGGCAGCGTGGACAATCGCTTGAGCAGGTTGTCGAGCCAGCCGTTGCGATACAGGTAGAGCCCGACGGCAACGGCCAGGGCGAGCCAGGCCCAGTTCGGCGTGGAAGCGAAGTACATGCGGGTTCCTTTCGAAGGCCAAGGAAGAAGAGGAAGACGGCAACGCCGAGAATCAGCAACGTCGTGGAGTCGGTGACCGACTTGCGCAGGTCGGGGTCCTGTGCCTTGTCGTAGGTCGGATCGGGCTTGCGGACGGCCTCCATCGCCTTCCGTAAACCTGTGGGGCCATCGTCGTAGTCGTCCTGGCGATGCAGTACCTTGCCAGAGGGCTCCTGAAGGTAGATGGTCGGGTTGCCGGAAGTCTGGAAACCGGCGCGGGAAACGGCCCAGTTGTCGGGCGCGTAGGCTTGCACAAGGAAGGTGCCAGCGAGGTCCGCGAGCGAGTCCTTCAGGTCATCGAGGACGCGCTTACGGTCGGCATCGCTGCCGATCACCGTCAGGCGCAGCTTGTTGCTGTCGTCTTCGAGCCCGGACTCGAGCAACTGGCACGCCTTCTCCTTGCTGATCTCCTGGCCATTTACCGTGAAGCGTTCACGTTGAAGATCGAGCTTGGAACGATCGATGCCAAAGTTCTGCACGCCGTCCTGCTCGATCACACCCATGGGCGCGTGCGGCTCGATCTTCAGCTCGTAGGTCTGGCCGGCCTCGACCGTCAGTTCCCACTGGCGTTCCACGTCGCCCCAGCGTGCCTTGATGCGATAGAGGTACTGCTTGCCGAGCTGCAGCGGCGGGCTTTCGAGCAGTCGTTCCTTGCCGGTGGCCCGGACGCAGTGATCGCCGATACAGATCTGCGCGTCGGGCGGATCGACGAACAGGCGGATGGTGGCACTACGCTGGGGCATCCCCGCCGGACCGACGGGACAATTCGGGCCGAGACATTGGCCGATGAGCGTTGCAAGCACGAGCGTCGTCATGCGTTCTCCTCAGAAAGGGTTGCGAACCGGAGACGGGAGCAGGACTACTGGGCGTCCGCGGGCTGGTCGGTCGGCGCCTCGCGCGAACAGGGACATTCCTGGCACTTGCACGGGCACGAGGTCGTGCACAGCGAGTGGACGCCGGCGCCGGCCAGGCTACAGAGCAGCGCGGCGATGGCGAGCATCATGGTCTTCATCTTGGGACTGAACTCGAACATCAGGTCTCCTTCATTGAGCAACGAGAAGCGGGGAACTGTTTACGGCCGAAGCGGAGAGGTCGTTCATTTTCTCGGCAGCAAGTCGCTTGGCAGTTTGATGAGGGCACTCACCAAAGAACCCTTTGGCGACGTTGCAGTTGAAGCACAGAACCTGAAAGCCAGGTGGGAAGCCTTGTTTTTTCAGGACGCGATAGAGCCGCGAACCTCCAATCTGCTTGCTGGTGCCGAATAGCTGCCGTCGGTGCTCGGCACCATCGTTGTTGACGTGATCGATTGTCAGAAACCGAAGCTCGCTCTCGCCGCAGCAAGCACAAGAGCAACCGCCATAGGCCGCGAATACCTCGATCTTGACCTTTACGTTATTGCGTTTCGTTGCGGCGTTCTTCAGACGACGGTGGTGGTCGCAATATCGCCGCCCATCTGAAACCGGTTGGGTGCAGGACAGGCAGAGTCCTGCCGCTAGCCTTTTCAGCTTTCGCTGTTGCTGCCATTCCTTGACCCGCAGCCTGCAGGAATCACACAGCCGGCGATCGATCGGACATTCACTCCGGCAACGAAAGCACGTACCCGGAATGCAGGGACGCTTCTTGGGTTTTGAATCACAGCACCGAACCTTCCGACCAGCGAGCCAACATTCCCGGCTGCAGTACACGTGCTTCCCTCCTTTTGCCCGTGTTCGGTTGGCTCGCAACGCTGATCGCACAAATAACTTGTGACAGTGTGAGCAGACCGACTGCACCAACACGTCCCTCCTTCAGTTCTTGGGGACTGGCGGTGGAGGTGGAGTCAGAAGAACGACCGCCCAGCCCTGTCCGCCTGCGGAAAAGGTCCGTCGGAATTCGGCCTCGGACATCCATTCGTAGGTGTCTTCCTTGCCAAGGCTTCCCGGGAAGTTGTTGTCAAGCACCACCCACCAGCCGCGACCATCCGGTCCCTTGCCCACGGCAGCGCCGACGAGATTCGTCATGTGGGCAATGCGAGAGCCGCCATAGCGCCCCGTCGGGCTGAAGGAATACGTGATTCCTGGCATCCGTCCGGTTCGGCACGCCAGCTTGAGAATCTCCAGGTCATTGCCCTCGTAGTTCAGGAATGCCGGCGGCTCCATATAGCCGCGTTCCTTCGCCATCTGCGGCAGATACTTTTGCACCGAGCCCGACCAGGCGCCGCCGGGGATGCCATGTTGCTGGATCCACTTCGGGGCTTCCTGATACCCGGGCACGTTCTGAAACAATGCCGCATGATGGATCGAGGTCCAGACGCAGCAGCCCTGGCCGCGCGAGGTCGTGTTGCGGCGATGCAGGTCGCCTGGCAGGTCGCAGTTGATCTCGGTACCGTCGGGCGCTCTGTTGCCGCCAACGCTGGCCCCGAGAACGAACAAGACGGCGAGCAAAGGTAGCGAGCGCATCACTTTTTCCTCGGTTGCAGGAAGAGCAAGTAGAAGAGGATCAGGACAACGGAAGCGCCGATCGCGCCGTCACGGACGCCGGCGAGATAGATGGCTTGCACGATCGGCCCGGCCAGCTTGTCGAGCGCGCCCTTGGCCGAGCGGAAGAACAGGCTGGCATCGTCGATCAGGTGCTTGGGCATGGTGCCGTCCCTGGGCGGGCCACGTTCGACTTCCCCGGCGCAGACGGTCGTGGCCATGAGCGCAAGCAGGACGATGGGCGCGCAGAATCTTCGCATCGAGTCCTCCGGAAAATGGGGTTACGGAACGATAAGCCAGCTCGGTGGCGTCGTTGAGTAGGTCGGTTTGCAAGTCACATCGACAGTGATCGCCTCTTCGAGTTGCTCGTTACGCGTGAAGTTGGTGATCGCGAAGAGCGCCACGAGGCCCTGCGAGCCCGCGACCGTGATGTCGCCGTCCATGACCGCGAGCGGCACGGCACCTGCGAGCAGGAACGCATCGCGGATGGCGGCAAAGTGAGCGTCCAGGGTGTCCCAGACCATCGAGAATTCGATCGAGCCTTCCTTGAGCGTGGCCACGATCGCCCGCCAGCCGAGGTTGCCGCGCGTGGTGACGTCCGCTTCGCCTGTCTCCAGGTTCAGGGTCAGATCGCGAACATTGGTGATCTCGCTCCACACCGGCCCACCCGTCGTGTCCCGGTACAGCTTGGCCGCCAAACCCAGTCGCGTTCCCATGCCTGTCTCCTCTTACCGAATGGAATCCGCCCAGAATTCTGGCAACCGAGGCCGCAATGCCACGAGCGCCGGCCCCATGAATGGCCGGCGCGGGTAGTCTTCGTTGCGATAGTGGCCGCCGAACTCGTGGGCCTGGCCGGCGGTGCCGACAATATCTACGCTCGGGCCGATCACCACGCGTTGCTCATGCTTCTCGACCGCGTACAGGATGGCCTGCTTGAGCCGCCCCTTGCGCGTGTGCGGCGGCCGGCCAGGCGCTGATGCTCTCTTTGCTCTGCGGATGCTGCGCCGCGCGGCCAGTCGGATGGCGGCGCCGGCATGCCCCAGATTCTCGATGTTCGCCCGCCGCGCCTTGGCGAGCACCTTGCGGCTGTCGATCTGCGTGCGGACGTTGAAGCCGATCAAGCACTACCTCCACACGCGATAGGTCAACGTCAGCACGCTGGTGAATGCTCGAAACTCCTCCAGGTGATCGGGTGCGTAGACCGGCTCATTCCTGACCTCGGTGTTGCGTGCGTCCGGGTAAGCCGTGAGTGGTTGTTTCCTCAAGTGTTCGCCGATCTCCTCGACCAGGTTCATCAGCCCGTCGAGCGACGCCTGGCTCATGTCCGTCTTCTGCTGCACGGCCACGTCGATCTGGTAGTCCAGGCTATCGCGGCTGCGATCGAGTCGGCTGCGGACCAGACCACGAGGCACGACGCTCACATGCAGGTCGGTCATCGCCGAGAGCTCGAAGATCGGCTTGTAGCGCCGTTGCGCCACGACTGGCTGGCTGAACGTGGCACCGTTCAACTCCAGAACGATTGCCTCGGCAATGTCGATGATCGCGGCCATCAGGCGGTCTCCACACCGACTTGCTTCGTGTGGATCCGTAATAGCTTCCGGTACACATCGGACCAGCGCCACGCCGGTTCCTTGCCGGGGGCCATGACCTCATAGCGATAGACCTGGCTTCCCTGCGTTTCGAGAATCAAGTCACCGCGTTCGGGTAGCACGGAAACGCTGGCGAGGACGAGGCTGGCGGCGGGGATGAGGAAGTCCCGATCCGTCCATTCCATCCGCACGCCGCCGTAGCCGTCGTCCAGCTTCAAGAGCGTCCGCCCGATCGTCGCCTGCACGGTGACCTGGTCCGCGCCGCGCTGGTACACGACCTCACGCGAGGCGTGCGTCTGAAGCTGGGCAACCAGCCAGTCGGAACCAGATTGCAACAGATCGGGCATAAGGCTCTCCTCACTGGCTGAGCTTGACGCGAACCGTGACGTCCGTGGCGGTCGCGGCGAGAACAGCCTTGCCGATCTGCTTCTTACCGCCGCCCGAGGAGGTCGAGACTAGATCAGCGGGATCGTCCCAGTACAGCGTGGTGCCCACGGCGATGGCCGACCCGGTCGCCTTGGCGAAATCGAAGATGCCCTCCACCGCCAGGGCGCCCAGTCGGCCGGCCTTGATGTCCAGCTTGGCCACGCCGACCAGGTCGCCCTGGACCACCACCTCGCCGGCGGCCACGTCGGCAGCAGGCGTGTAGTCAATGGAAGCACCTTCGTGAACGAATACTGCCTGAGACATGAGTGAACTCCTGGTTGGGATCGAAGGATTACTCGTTACGCGCCAACCGACTTGACGCCGGCGCGGGGATCCTGAAGTGAGACACCCCAGTCGAAATAGGCGCGCCACTTCATGCCCAGCGTGTCGAAGTCAGTCTCGCCCGACTCGATGGTCGGAGTGCGCTGGCCACGCAGGTAGGCGATCTCCATCAGGGCCACGTCGGCGGGATCGGCGATCAGGTACCAGGCGGTGGCGCTGGAACCGGCGATCCCCTGGGCGTTGAGATACGGCGAGGCGAGCGGGACCCATTTGCCAGCATGCGGGTTGCTGGCCGGGCTGGCCTTGTTGGCCGTGGTCGTCTCGTTGACGCGCGTTTCGGTCATGAGCTGCTGCCCGGCCACCTTGAGCGCCGTCGGGACGAGCAGGATCGCGGGATTGATGAGAATCGGCTTGCCATCCTTGTCGGTCTGGTCCAGGAACAGCTGCTCGGCCAGGGTCAGCCCCTTGATGGCCAGCGCCGAGTCGGGACCGGTGGACAGGTTCTTGTTGCCCGCGCTGAAGAAACCGGCTGGATTGGACAGGAGCAGCGTGAACACGGCCGCTTCGACCGCGAGCGCCGATTGCCGCCCCAGGATGCGGGGGATCTGCAGGAACGCGCCCAGGTCATCGTTGTGGATCATCTGCCGGGTCAGGGAGATGATCTTGCCGTAGGTGTCGACTTGGTTGGTATAAGCTTCCTCGGTGAGCTGCGCGTGCTTGAGTTCGCCGTCGGGACCGACCTTCTCGAAGGTGCCCTGGCCGGTCATGCGATAACGCGTCACTTGCTTGAAGTCGCTGACATCGGTCTGCGAGCAGATGCGCGTGGCGATGCTCTCGACGGCACTGTAGGCCTCCAGGAATGCCTTGTTCGCCACGTTGGAAAGGATGCCCGACAGGCTGATGGTGGAGAAGCCGCCGCCCGAAGCACGCAAGGTGCGGTCGGCCTCGAAAGCCGTGCGGATCGTATCGTTGCTCATGCGGCCCGGACGAGCGTAGCTGCCTGCGGCCTGGATGACCTGGTAGAATAACTCGTGCAGCGTCATGCCGCGCAGTTCACGGGAGCGGGCAATCTCCATCGTCTGGGCGCCATACCAATCGAGCACCTTTTGCTCGGGCATCTTCGCCGACAGGCACAGGGCCGCTTCGATCGCCTCGCGCGCATGGGACTGGCTCTGGTTCGACGCGACCACAGGAACCTGGGGCCGATCCTCGCGAATGCGCTCCAGCTCGGCGCGGGTCTCATCCCACCCTTCTTCGATGGCGCGGGCTTCCAGCTCCGGGTGATTGCCCTTGAAGACCTTGCGGATGGCGGCGATGCGCTTCAGTTCCACCGCGGTCTCGGTGCGAATCGTGGCCGCCAGGTCGGGCACTGGTTCGGGGGGAGGCGGCCCCTGCTTGGCCTTTCCGGCGTCATACATTTTTTGCAAGCTGGCCCTCTGTTGCTCGGTGAGGGTTTCAAGGGGGAAACCTTGCGCCTGGAGCCACTGCTCGAAATCCATGTCGGTCTCCTTCGCTTGCGCGGCAGCGATGTGGGCCGTAGTGTTTTCGTCGGCGCCCAACACCACGAAACTGATCTCGCCCAGGGTGGAACGCCGCGCGATGTTCACGGGGCCGGGAAACTCGCGGCCGTTGGCCTGCGCCGTCTTGCCCTCGGGCACGAACTCGACCTGGTCGGCGCGGGCACCGATGGAGGCTTGCCAGGCAAATCCCTTGTCGTTCAGGGCTACGACCTGCCGCGCCCGGGGCGAGTCGCTCATGATCTGCCCCGCGACCACGAGTTCGTTGTCCATGGCGCCGATCGTGTCAGTCTGCCCGAGCACGAAATCCACGGCGCGGAGATGATCGAGCAGGATCGGTCGCTGTTGCCGTCCGACCTGGAGCCCCTGCAGGTCCACAACGACGGGGAAGCGCCAGCCCGTCAACTGCATGGGGCCGCCGGTGTAGGCCTTCATCGAAAAGCGGCGCAACTTGGGCGGTTCACCATCAGTCGGCGCGGCTTCCAACTCCACGGACGCCGCCTGAAGGTTGAGCAGGCGGGCATCAGACGTGCTCTTCTTCGAGTTCGGCTTCGTCATCAACGGGCTCCTGTTGGGGGATCGGATTCGCGTCCTCTGGCGTCAGGCCGAGCTGGCGCATGAGCGCCCGTTCCTTGGCACGCTGGCGCAGCGCCTCTTCCCAGTCCCTGCCCTGACGGGCGTATTCATGCGCCAGCGTGGTAGTCAGACTGTTCAAACGGGTGGCCTGGGCCGAGGCCTCCTTGAGCGGATCGACATGCTCGCGCGCATCGAAGAACCACTGGTGCGACCAGCCGGCCATCGGGCCCAGGCCCACGGGCAGCATTCCAGGGATCAATGCCGCCTCGTCGAGCCAAGCGGCCAGGAGGCGATCGAGCACCACGCATTCCAGGTGCGACTGCTCGACGCGGATGGCTTTGAAGTACGTTTGATGGTCAAGGCGGCCGGAGGCGTAGTTGTAGCCGGAGGAGTTTCCGGCCGCGATGTTGTACGGCATCGACAGACAGCGGGCGATCTCGTTCAGGATCTCACGCTTGAACTCGGCATAGGTCGTGGCCGGTTGCTCTGCCTGCAGCTGACTCATCTTCCAGCCGCCCGGCATGGTGACCAGGGCACGCGATTCCAGCTCGATTGGCTCAAACGGTTCGGCAGCATCGGCCTCGCCGCCTGCAGGGGCGTCGGTGTAGAGGATGCCGGCGAAATCGGCTGCCGTCTCTGCAGCGGCGAGAACAGCGAGGGTGAACCGCCGCAGCTGGGCAAACAGCGGCAGGGCAGGCGTGATGTCGGGGATGCCGCGCACCTGCCCGGGGCGATCGACTCGGAACCAGTGGATGACCGCTTCGGCAGGGATGCGGTCATAGTCGAGCGCGAACCGGATATTGTTGCTGCCCGGATGGTCCTTGAGAACGTGGTACTCTACGGGGTTCCCGGAGGCGTCGAAAACGATTCCATCCACAGCATTGGAGCCGATCGGGTTCAGGTCTGGTGTGCACACCTGGTCGGCTTCCACCAATCGCAGGTCGAGCTGCACAGGCGTGGGCAACCGAAGATTGTTGGTCAGGATGGCGAAAGCCTCGCCGTCGCAGGCGCGGGACGCGCGCATGGTCCGGAGTTTCTCTGACAAGCTCACCGCCCTGGCCCACTGCTCAAAGGCCCGCTCGATGCGGCGATTCGCCCCAGCGTCATCGGTGAGCATCTGCAGACGGGGACCGGTGCCGATGACGTCGTCGGCCAGGGTCAGCACGATCCCCTTCGCATAACTGTTGTTGGCAACCTCGTAGCGGGCTCGGTTGCGCAGGACACGGCGAACTACGGGGTTGGCGGCGGCACTTGCCGAGAGGCTGTCGGCGCTTGCCCAATGCCGGCGATTGTCGGCACTGGTCGTGGCTGCGTCGTACCGGGCCAGGATTTGCCGCACGAGCTTTGCTCGTGGCGGTAGATCGGCGCGGGGACGCCAGCGAAGTGCGCGCGCAAGCCAGTGAAACATGCCGCCTCTTCTCTTCTCAATGAACGGACTGGTCTCACGTTCCGGGTGGGACCAGTTTGTTGAAGCGCAAGCCGCGGGTCTTCTTCTTGGTCGCTTCTTTGGATTGCAGGTATCGATCGGCTTCGATCTGCTCGGTCAGGGGATGCTGCTCGACACTTCCAGCGTCGCCCGAGGCTTTGGCTGGGCCTTCGGCGTTTTCTCGGATATTGTCTTCCAGATCGTCGGCCATGGATGCGAGTCTCCTCAAACCGACAAAACAGTCCCTCTATTAGTTAACTACTCCCCGTGAAGGCCAGTTTGAGAAAATGTGGCGGGAATTCATGGCAAATAGTACAGATCTGTACTTTTTTTCTTCAAACAACGACGCGCTCGTGGGTCTTGACACGCCGTTCGCACTTCAGGCATCTGCGAACACGCACGATTCTGTGCGCTTGGTGCCGTGTAATCAGTACGGGGAGACGGCGACTGCCGCAAGCCGGGCATCGAATACTCCGTGCTGTTTCGAGCGTCATCAACATTTTCCTTTCTGCATGGCTGCAAAGCTCTTTCGGGCCTTCGGTTTTTCGAATCGGCCGTCCGTACCGAACAGTAGTGCGCCCTGCATCGAGGCTGCCACGGCGCAACCGACCAGGCCGTCGAGCCAGTGGTTGTCGAACTTTTCCGGGCGTTGCTTCCATTCGTCGACAACGCGGCCACGACCTTCCGTCCGCACCCGATATTCAGCGGTCAGGTGCTCGGCAAAGAGTCGATGTTGCTCAGCGCGATCGCCGAAGAGCGACAGGCAGCCCTTGTCGCCCATGGGCACGGCCAGCCGGGCGTGCGCGAACGACTTCCAGTAATTGGTGTCGAAGAGAACGTGGCGGATGGCTCGCTTGCCGTGTGCGCTGGTGATTCGCCAGTTCAGGCCGACACGTTCGCCAGGACGGCGCTTGTGTTCGGAGAACGGGAGACTCGACGCGCCCACGAAGCGACCGTGACTGGGTAACACGACGCCGGCGTGCTTGGTCTGCCGGCAGAACTGATAGACGATTTCGGTCGAAGAACCCCAGTTGGCGTCGATCAGGCAACGATCAATCTTCATGACCACGCCATCTTCGCGGGGCCATTCGCGGCCCAGGCACTGGTCGGTCAGCTTTTCCAGGCCGGCGTAGATCGAGCCTTCCAGACCGGCATTCTGTGTGGCCGTGCTGAGAGTGTTCCTGGCGTCCCGGAGCGTGAAGTAGCCACGCTTCTGGTCAGGGTAACTGCCGTAGTCGATGATGTGGCCTGTGAAGTCGTCTTGCCAGGCAGCCACAACGTAAAAGAGCAGCGTGGCCTGGATGTCGATAAACATGGTGACGTGCTCGCAACCGAGCGGGACCAGGCCGCGCTTGAGGCGGTTGATCTTGGCGGCGATCTGGTCGGCGGTCAGCTCGTCGTCGGTCTTCTCTTCGGGCAACGGCTCGTTCTGGTATTCGGCGAAAAAGGCGGCCTCGTCCTGGAGCTTCAGGTTCATGGCATGCTGGATTGCGGACAGTTCGTCATCGTTGTGCCGCTCGGGCCAGGCGATCACGGCACCCTCGTCCATCGCAGGGCGATGGGCGCGGTAGAATTCGGTGGCCTCCTCACCGCCTCGGTCGTTGCGAAAGCCCTCGCTGAGGATCTCGGCGTACTGCTGCCAGAGCTTCTCGTTCGTGGGGAAGGCATAAACCATCTTCGTGCGCTCGCCCTGCCATTGCGGGTGCTGGTCGCGATCCAGGATACGGTCGGCCATGTCGCCGGGCCGGATGACCGTGCACGGCATGATGCCGGAAATCTTCTTGCCCGGGCCGCCCAGGCCGAGGACGGCACCGGCCAGGATGCTCTCGCGGGTGGCACACTGCGCGAGCGATCTTGCGGACTCGTCAGTTTGCGGGTCATCGAGAATGACCAGCGTGGGCCGTACCGTCTGGCCATCGGCACGCTTGAACTTCATGCCGCGAATGCGGCCGGTGATGCCCGCGACCTTGATGATGGCGCCGCTGGCAAGCGAATAACCATCGGGACCAATGAAGCTGCTATGGTCTTCGCGCTCCAGCCAGCCATGCGGCTTGAGCGTGGGCAATACGATGTCCTTCGCGGTCCAGCCGATGTGCGTGCGTTCGCCGCGGTAGAGTTGCCCGGCGCACCGGTTGGCGATGCCGTCGAGCTTCTGGATCGGATGCACGACCTCGGGGTAGTCCTCCGCGAGCAAGTCGTTACCGTCGATCTCCGTCTTGATCGATTCGAGCATGTCCATGGCGTGGCCTTCGTCGGAGCCGATCAGGCAGACGAACTCGCGATGGCCATTCAAGACTGCCCAGATGCAGGCGGTCTCCACGATGGTCGTTTTCCCAGACGAGCGCGGCATGGCCATCGCAAACAGCCCGCCGCGCAAGACTGCGTGCTCGACCT
>JBFWSD010000066.1:0-12536 GCA_050248575.1 Gemmataceae bacterium | reverse complement strand
GCCGCCCGGGCCGCTCACGCGGCCGCCTTCGGGCAGCCGCTCCGATCCGCCCGTGGTGCCGCTGAGCCAGCCGAAGACCCGGTGGGCCGCGGCCCCGCTCCCGAGGTAGATGGTGTCGTGGCCCGCCGTGCCGTTGACGATCACGTCGCTGCCGGACGGCGTGACCGGCGACTCGACCAGGTCGGTCAGGTTGACGGTGATCTCGCCGTGGCCCGCCAGGGGAACCGCGGCGTCGTCGACGGCGCGGACGGTGAGGCTGAAAACCGGTGTGGTCTCGAAGTCGAGGGCGCTGGCATTGGCCACCGTGATGAGGCCGGTTGCGGCGTCGATGGCGAAGGCGCCGTCGGTGTTGCCCGCGACGATGGCGTAGGTGAGGGTCTGCCCGGCATCGGCGTCGGTCGCGGCGACGGCCCCGACGACGCTGCCCGCGGCGGTGTTCTCGGCGATGGTCCAGGTAGCGTCGGCCACTTGCGGGGCCGCATTGCTGGCCGCGCTGCCGGCGAGCACCTCGCGGGCAATGACCTGGCCGAAGTAAAGGGCCGAGTCATAGTTCTCCGCGGTGATGATCCGGCCGTCGACCACGACGCCGTCCGCAACGGTGGAAGCATCGCCGTGTTGCCCGCTGACGTCGTTGGCACTGGCGCCATTGGCGATGACTTGCTCGTACTGCCCGGCGAGATACATGTTGTTGTACCAGACGCCGTCGTAATACTGTGCGGGCGCGCCGACCGTGAGCGGCACCGCCACCTCCTTGCCGTCCAGCGGGCTAGCGCCATCCACGCGCGCCCAGGCCAGCACGGTCACGCCGTGGCAGATGGCGGCCACGTATTTATCCTCGGCGATGAAGTCGTTGATGAGGTTGTTGACGACCACTTTCGTCTCGGCGATGCGGCCGTCGTTCAAGTCATTGTCGCCGTTGTAGAGACTGTTCGCATAGAAGTTGTCGGTGCGGCCATCGAGGTTCGGGTCGTTGTAGGCGTACTGGTACATCGACGAACCCCAGCCGCCGACGAAGACGATGGCCGAGTAGTCGTCGGCATTCACGTCGGCGAGGGCCAGGTCGGGCGTGACCTGCCCGGAGGATGAGCCCTGCCCCGAGTTCGCGTGCGGCGTGCTCGTCGCGGTCGTGGTGGCGGCGACGACGACATCCAGCCCGGCCGCCTCGAGCGACTGCCTGGTGTCGCCGTATTCCTGGTAGTAGAAGTCCTGGTTGGCAATGACCATCAAGACCGGATTCGCCGACATCAGGTCGCGCGTTTCCAGCGACTCCACGGCCAGTTGCCGTGTTCCCCGGGGGCGGCGGGACAGCGAGTTCCTGTTCTGCTTGTTCCGCTGAAACCAGTTCTTGAAAAGCTGCATGTCGAGTCTCCGTGCTGTGAGCTGCCCCGCGGTGCGCAGCGAGTCCGTGGCGCGCCGGGCAGGCAGTCTGGATCGTCTGAAAAACCCCACCGGCGTTCCGCAGCCGATGACAGTGGCATCTACAGGTGGCTTGTCATCTGCTTCGCCGTTGCGACATTTTTGCGCGAGATTTTCCAGACGCCGGGCGGGCCGTTGCTGGCTGCCCGGCCAACCGAAGCTTGCACACTTTGCTTGCACACCGAAGCCTGTGGTGCGATCGTCCTTGGTTATTGCGACTTAACGAGTTAAGGCGAAATCGCGAAAACGCGAGTGTGCAAGCCACCGGGCCGCGTGCGTCCACTTCATGCCGTAACTGCTTATTTTCATTGCACTTTCGTTTCCGGCCCGGATCGCCCTGCGTGCTGGTTCGCGCGCGCTGTTTGCACCACACACGCCGGCGCTCACAAGTCGCGCGCTGGTGCGGTCTAAATGGATCCTGCGCCGGGCAGACCAAAAATACGTGTCTGCCTTGTCTGTCCAACTCGATGAAACGCGCACCTAGACGCTTTGACGGGGAATTCAGACGTTCTGAAGAGCTGTGCTGCGACCTGGGCCGGCGGAGTCCGATCACTGGATCTCCTCGGCCAGCTGGGAAAGGGCGAATCGGGCGGGTCAGTCCTCGTTTTTCTTCACATCGGTGCCGATGCGGATGACGACGTCCCCTGTCCAGGGCTGCTGTGCATCGACAGTGCCGTCATCGTCCACACGGTTAGTGCCGATGCTATAGACGACGCAGCCCGTGCCGCGCTTCTTGAGCCGGAGCGGCTTGCCCGAGAAGGGATCAATCGGCACATAGGGAAGGAAGCGAGGCACCAGCTGATCGAGTTGCTCGGGATACTTCTGCTCGGCCAGGTTGAAGCGGGCAACGGCCACCGCGGTATCCATGACCCGCTCCCAGGCATCGGCGCGGGCCGCATTATCCGGCATTTTCTCCAGCGCCGGATAGAGCATGCGCGTGATCAGCCCCGTGGGCGGCACCGCCTGCGCGGGCCGCGGCTCATCGGGATACGGCCTGCCGAGCTGGCCAATGTCCCGGCTCATCAGGCCACGATAAGAGGCGAGATCTTCGGGCAGCAAAAAGATCCGCCAGAAGGAGACGAGCAAGCCGGGCGGACGCCAGGATGGTTCGCTCAGGACCGTGGCCCCGTCGGTATCCCCGATCGACAGATCGGCAAAGACCGTCAGCACCATGGCCTGTTCCATCTGCAAGGCGCGCTGCAACACTTGCCGGTAGAGCGGTGACGAGATCTGAGCCAGCTGCTCGAGGGCCTTGGCGTTTTCCGGATGGCAACTCAGGATCTCGTCGAGGGTTTGAAAGGCAATGCCGTCGATGGCCGCACTGACCAGGAATGACATGAGGTAGGGCTCATCGCAAGCATGGTGTGCCATGCGGCGCAGGATAGCGACGTCGCGGAGGGCAGCCAGGTTCTGCCCCTGGGCAGCCTGCCAGCGGGCATCGAGAGCCAGCAGCCTGGCGCCGTTGCGCATCAGCTCCAGTTCAGGCACGAGCATATCGGCCCGGGCATAGTGGCTGTGCACGAAGAAGCAGGTAGGTCTCCTGGAAGCGCGTTCGAGCAGGAAGATCGATTGCTGGCTGTTCTCGAGAAAGTCAATCAGGTCGGCATCGTTCAGGTCGGCCTTCCGGGGATTTTCGAGCCACAGGCGTCGTCGGGTGGAGAGTCTGTCGAACTGCAAGGTCTCGAACGCTTGTTGATAGAGAGGGGCAGCGTTGTCGGCGTCCGCCGGGCGGGCGGGCACCGCAATATGAGCAAGCGAGGCCGCTTCGGCCCGCAGCGAGGCCAGCTGGATCTGGGCCGCCGTGTCCATGCTGGTGAGCGTGGCAAGCATCAGCCCGACGCAGACGACCATGCCCAGAAGGAACCAGCTCACCGGCCAGTCCGCGGCAGCCAGGCGGGGCGGATCGCCCACGCGACGGCTGCCCACCACGCCCAGCACCGTCGCCAGGGCCAAATAGGAACACGCCCAGAGAATGGCTCCGAACCACCACCACTGCTGCGGCCAGGCTGACGAGAGTTCGAAGATATTCACCAGTAGCATCGGCAGCACGGCCGGGATGCCGAGCAGCAGCCCGACGGGCACCAGCAGGCGCCGGCCCCACGGACTCTCAATCCTCAGCAACAGCACCAGCGGCACGGCAAACAGCAGCACAGCAGCTGCCAGTGCTTCGATCCAGAGCAACATCGTACCCATAGCGAACCCCTTGGAGGATGACGTGCGTGGACAGGATCAATAAGCAAGCGCCCGGGCTTCCGCCGGCGACAGCTCGGGCAAGAGTTCCTGGATGCGCTCGACGCGCTCGCGGCGCGACGAGCCGGGCGGCACTGGCAAGCAGGCGCGATGATTGGCCACCACCAGCGTGAAGTTCAGCACGAGCAAGACGGCCGCCGCCAGCCCTGCCACATAGGCCCAGCGTGGCCGCGCGGCAACGGGCAAGTGCGCGCGGCTGACGGCTTGCAAGACGCGGTCGCGCAGCCCGGGCGCGGGATCGGGCCAGGCGAGCTCATTCAGCCTGTGCGCCGTGGGTTCCAGGTCTTCGGCCCAGTCAGGGTCGTGCATGTTTCTGTTCCTGTTCGGTGCAACTGGCCCGCAGTTTTTCCAGGGCGTAGCGATAGCGGCTGGCCGCGGTATTGGCGCTGACTCCGAGCACGGTAGCCATCTCGGCGAAGGTAAGCTCTCCCTTGATCTTGAGCACGACGGCCTCGCGCTGCTCCTCGGGCAGGGTGGCCAGCAAAGCTTCGAGCTCGCCGGTTTCAGCCAAGGGGGCCGCGACCTGCGCTGCCTCTTCGAGTGGGACGCGAATCAAGCGCCGTTCCCGCGAGCGCCGCCGCAAGGCCGCATGCCGGAGGGCCACGAACAAGTACGCCTTGAAGTTCTCGACCTGGAGCAGCCTGCTGCCCGCTTGCACCA
This sequence comes from Gemmataceae bacterium, assembly GCA_050248575.1. Classification (GTDB taxonomy): domain Bacteria; phylum Planctomycetota; class Planctomycetia; order Gemmatales; family Gemmataceae; genus JBFWSD01. The sequence continues at coordinate 8,210 of JBFWSD010000066.1, read as the reverse complement.
AGGCGACAAACACGTCTTGCACGGCGTCTTCGGCCTCGCTGCGCGAACCGAGCAAACCCCAGGCAACGCGATAGAGGGCTGCTCCCAGGGCATCGTAGAGCTCGGCAAAGGCAGCTTGCTCACCCCGAGCCAGACGCCGCACGAGCTCAACTTCCGCCTCATTCATGCGAGCGGCCCCTGAAACACACAGCTATCTAGAGCAAGGAGCGGGCTGGATTTGTCTAACAAAATGAGAATCGGGGAAAGGGCCCGACGCCACCGTGGGCGGGCGGCCCGGCGTGACATGTGCAAGCGAACGCACATCCATGACTTGCGACGGCGGCCACGAATCGAATCAAGGCTGCGCGGCGGGCTTCTTCTCGTCCGGTTTCTGGTCGCCTGGCTTCTTCTCGTCCGGTTTCTTCTCTTCCTTCTTGGCACGCGGCAGTGCGCTCAGCAGGAGGGCCGCGGTGGCTTCCGGCGTCTTGCTGGGGATGACCACTGTCGCTTCCACGAGCTTGCCTTTTTGCACGACCTCGGGCTTTGCCAGGGCCTCCGCGGCCGCCAGGTAGGTCTTCTTGATTTCTGCGGCCAGCTCCTTGACCCCCTTGAACTTTTCCTCTTCGCGTTCGGCGAACTCGTCGAGACTTTTTTCGAGCTGGCCAAGATGAGTACCGACGGCCTTCAACGCCGGGGCTACACTTCGGACCGCATCGCGGGCGGCCCGCTCGGTGGCATACTCGCCGCGCAGGCGAATCCGCACGCCCTCCTGTTCATCGAGCAGAATGGTCCAGGAGGTGGCCCGCAGGAGCGGCACGAACGGCCTGGCCCCTTCCGCCCTCGACACGGGCAAGTTGCTCAGGATGCCCGCATTGATCTGGACGACCAGTGCGTTGGTCAGCAACTCGGTTGGAAAGCTGGCGCTCTTGTTGGGGCCCGCCTTGTCGAGGAAAACGCGTACGCTTTCCTTGCTGCCGGTCACCAGCGTGCGCTCGTCGATGAAGTAAACGGCGTCGCCATTCTTGCCGACGTGATAGGTTCGGCCCGTGGCCTTGGTCTCCTTGGCCTCGGGGGCCAGGGCCGCCAGCACTTTCTCGCGCTCGAGCGGCTGCCGCGCGGTGAGGGCGACGATCTCGCCCGCCGGTGGATTGGCGATCATCCAGACGCGCTCCACCTGTTCGGGCGGCACGCCATACGACGTCGACAGGTCCTTGACCCACCAGCTCAGCACGACGGGATGAATGCTGGACACGCGCATCAGGCTGTCCTTGCCCGGCCCGCTCCAGTGCTTGCCGATCTCGACGAAAGCAATGCTGGGCGAATCCGCGGGCAGCCAGCCGAGGACCGCGTCGCGCGGCTGATCGGGCACTTTCGGCGGTTCCGGTTTCTTGACGGGTGGCGGAGGATCCTCTTGCTTGACCACGGGAGGCGCATCAATGCGCTTCGGCCCGTCATCGCCGCAGCCGCACACGCCCAGCAACAGCCCGGCCAGACCAAGCACTGCGAATGGGTGTCTCGGGGCGAACATGGTAACCTCCTCACGCCTACAGATCACGTCACCTCGGCTGCGTCAACCAGATGGCTATTGCAGAGACGAGAGCCGCGAACAACAGGAGTATTGCGGCAGCCAACGGCTTTCCTGGCCTCGACTTCGTCTCGGCTGGGGGAAGATCTTGTTCCTCCGATTCCTGCGGCTTGGACCTGAACCGCTCCTTCAGATCGAAATAGAGGAAGCCCATTCCGGCGATGCCCAACATGATGAAGTGGAGAGTTCTCGTAGCCGGTCCTGCGTCGTTGCCCGCGCGCATCCCAGCAAAGACCACCGCGCCTCCCAATATGGCGAAGATCACTCTCCCTGAAAGCTTCGGGTCCTGGGCCATTCGCCTGTCTTGGTGAGCGATTGAATAGCACCGCCGGGGCAGTCGCTCCGGCGGCGTTGCCTTCAGCCTGGCGTCAACTCACACCTTCTCCGGAACCACGAAGGGCTTGCGATATTCCCGCGTGAGCAGGCGGTTCGCTTCCTTATTGTTGGTGAAGGTTTCGGTCTTGGTGTCGATCTCGAGCTTCGGCCCGAGCGAGTAGTTGGTGGAATCGAGCGGCACCATGTTGCTCTTCAGGTGCTGCTGCATCCGCTCGAACGATTCGGCGGCCTCCTTGTTGTCGCCAAAGGCGTTGGTCTGCTTGCTGAAGGGCTGCTGCGTTCCCGACAGCAGGCTGACGTTGGCCAGGTGGCACAGGGCGCTGGAAAGGTGCCCTTCCTCGATGTCGGCGTTGAGCGTCTTGTAGTCGCGGCTGCGCACCGCCTGGGCGAAATTGCCGAAGTGATCGGCGTAGTCGCCGCCCGAGAACTTGGCGACCACCTCACCGTCGTTGGTCATGGCCACGCCGCTGTAGTAGTTCGGGCAGATCACCACGCCCTTTTCACAGTGGAAGATGTTGCCGATCTTGCAATCGCGCAACGCGTCGGTCTTGAGGCCGCGCACCTCGAAGATGAGCTGATTGTCGCCGTAATCGAAGACACACAGCTGCGTGTTGGCGGTCTGGCCGTCATCGACATAGCCGAAGCGTCCGCCGACGCTGATCACCGAGTTGGGCAGCGTGTTCTTCTTCAGCCCCCAGCGGGCCTTGTCCATCTCGTGGATGCCTTGATTGCCCAGGTCGCCGTTGCCGTAGGGCCACTGCCAGTGCCAATCATAATGCAGGCGCTTGCGAAGCAGGTCGGCCTTCGGGGCCGGGCCGCACCAGATGTCGTAGTCGATGCTGGAGGGGATCGGTTGCGGGCCGTCGACCTTGCCGATCGAGTTGCGCGGCTTGTAGCACAGCCCGCGCGACACCAGCACCTTGCCGAACTTGCCCGAGTGAACGAAGTCGATGGCCTGCCGCATCCCCTTCATGGACCGACTCTGCGTGCCGGTCTGCACGATGCGCTTGTGCTTGCGGGCCGCGTTGACGATCTGCCGCCCTTCCCAGACGTTGTGGCTGACCGGCTTCTCGACGTACACGTCCTTGCCCGCCTGGATGGCCCAGATGGCGGCCAGGGCGTGCCAGTGGTTCGGGGTGGCGATGCTGACGACGTCGATGGACGGATCTTCAAAGACTTTGCGGAGATCTTTGACATATTTGGGTGTCCGCTTCTGCCCCTTTTCGGCGATTTTCATGGCGTTGCCGATGACAGCCTCGTCCACGTCGCAGATGATCGAGACGACCGCATTCTGCTTGCCGGCCCAGTTGCTCACGTGTGCCTTGCCCTGGCCGTTGACGCCGATGCAGGCGACGTTGAGTTGTTCGTTGACGTCGCGCTTCTTCGGCTCTTGCTGGGCAAACAGCTCGGGGCTGGCCAGGCCCACGCCGGAAAGCGCGGCCAGCAGGGCAGACGAGTCGTTCAGGAAATCGCGTCGGTTCAGCATGTAGGTCTCCCTCAGTGTTGGCGGGCAGCCGCCCGGTTCGTTCACGGCGGACATTATAATCGAGTTTTGTAACAATACCTCATGGTAATCGGGAAAGTCGAGCGCCTGGAAGTCCCCGCAGGCAACGGGCACGACCTGCAACGCTCCCTCTTTGCCCGCCTGCCCACCGGCGTGCTCTTGCTGGTCTGCGTCCTGATGCTTGCCCTCATCGGGCTGGCCGACTACTTTTCCGGCCAGGAGCTGGCTTCCGACCTTTTCTACCTGGTGCCAGTCGCTCTCGCCGCCTGGTACGCCGGCCGCAATCAAGGCTTGCTCATCGGTACGCTCGCCGCGGCCTTGTGGTTGCTCGTCAAGACCTACGAACGCGCCGAACTCCATCCCGCCATCCATCTGTGGAATGGCGGCGTGCGCCTGGCGTTCTTCGTGTTTGCCGCGGCCTTGATTGCGCGGCTGCGTGCTGCCCTCGTGCGCGAAGAGGCCCTGGCCCGCTACGACGCCCTCACGGGCACGCTCAATCGCCGCTTCTTCTACTTGCTGGCCCAGCGCGAGATCGAGCGGGCCCGCCGCCAGGGCCATCCCCTCACCATCGCTTACCTCGACCTCGACAATTTCAAGCAGGTCAACGACCGCCAGGGGCACGCGGCGGGCGACGACCTGCTCCGCCGCTTCGCCGATATCGTCCGGGCTCACATCCGCGCCACCGACCTGTTGGCTCGCCTGGGGGGCGACGAGTTTGCCCTCTTCTTTCCCGAGACGGATGCCTCGGGGGGCCAGCACGCCCTCGAAAAGCTGCGTGCCCTGATTCACGACGAGCTACGCCTCGCCGAGAGCCCGGTCACCATCAGCGTGGGCGCTCTCACCCTGCAAGGCGAGCTGCCCGACATCGAGCAGCTGGTCCATCGCGCGGACGATTTGATGTACCGCAACAAGCACGGGGGCAAGAACGCCATTCAATTCGAGTCGGGCTCCCAATCACTGACACTGACGCCGACCACCAGTGAATAGGGGCGAAACTTCGCGCGCCCCTCTTCTCCCTACAAAGACCAGATGCTCGAACGCTTCCTCATCGTCTGGTTGTGTCTGCTTGCGCTGCTGGCCTACGTGTGGCCCGAGGTGTTGCCCGCGGGCTCCTTCGATCCCTTTGTTGCCAGCAAGCCGTACCTGGGCGGCATGATCGCCCTCATCATGTTCGCGGTAGGATCGTTGTTGCCGCACGACGAGGTGGCCCAGCTGCGGCGGCGCTGGCCCAGCGTGCTGTTCGGCACGGCCGTGCAATACACGACCATGCCGCTGCTCGCGTACACCTTCGCTCATGTCTTCGTGCAAGACGAGGCCTTGCGGGCCGGCATCATCATCGTCGGCTGCGTGCCCGGGGCGATGGCTTCCAACGTGCTCACGCTGCTGGCCCGGGGCAACGTCAGCTACTCGATCAGCCTGACCACGCTGGCCACCATGCTTTCCCCCCTGGTTGTGCCCGCCACGCTCTACCTCACGCTCAGCAAGGACACGCCGACCGATCCGGCGGGTGAGTTCCAGACCTTGATGTTGACCGTGGTGGTGCCCGTGCTGGCGGGCTACTGGGGCTGCCGCCTGCTCATGCCGCTCGAACGCTTCATGCATCACTGGGGGGCAGCCATCGCCCATCTGAGCATTCTCTGGGTGATCGCTGTCGTGGTCGGGCTGACCCGGCAATACATTGTGCGGCCTGCGCCTGAGGTTTTGGTCGCGCTCTTGTTCATCAATGCGCTCGGCTATCTGGCGGGCTACAGCGCCGGCATGGCCATCCGCATGCCCGAAGCGATGCGGCGGGCCCTGACCATCGAGATCGGCATGCAGAACGCGGGCCTGGGCACGTTCCTCGCTCTCAAGCTGGTGCCCGATCCCACGGTGGCGATTCCGCCTGCCCTCTACACCTTTGGCTGCATGCTCACGGGCACGATGCTGGCCCGCTGGTGGTCGAAGCGGCCCCCGCAAACCACAGAAACACAAGACTGACACGGTCCGGTACCCGCCTGGCCCAGCTTCTAACTATGGGCGTGGAGTCTTCCGTTCCCGTCCGCCATCGCTTAGAGTGTGACCGTTGCCCACCGTTTTCCGGGGAGAAATGTCATGCGTGCGCCGGTTCGAACCTTGCTTGGCCTGATGCTGGTCCTGTTCTTGCTTACCGTTTGCGGTGCTCCGCCTGACGAGCAGCTACCTGCCTGGATGCTGGCCCAGGGGGCTGATGCTCCCGCCATCCCCAAGCTTCAGTTCAACGAGGTCAAGGAGGTGGCCCCGGGCGTGTTCTTCCGTTACTCGTCGATCAGTGCCACCGACAAGTCGGTGGTCTTCGGAGGCAGCAATCACACCTGGATCGTCTTCGAGGACTACGTGCTGGTGATCGACGCCAACTTCCCGAAAGAGGCGCGCGACGTCATCGCGGCCATCCGCAAGACCACCGACAAGCCGATCCGCTACGTGATGGACACGCATCATCACGGCGACCACGCGTATGGCAACGCCGAGTTCGCGAAGGCCGGGGCCACCATCATCTCGTCGCGCAACACGGCCCGCTGGCTGCGCGAGAAGGGCAACAAGGAATTCGCGGACGCGGGCAAGGGCCCCATGGGCCGCGCGGACATCCGCAACAGCACGCTCAAGCAGCCCACCATCGTCTTCGATGAAAAACTGGTCTTCGACGACGGCAAACAGCGTGTTGAGCTGCTTTGGTTTGGCCACGCGCACACGCCAGGCGATGCGGTCGCTTATTTGCCGAAACAGCGCATCCTGTGTACGGGCGACGCATGTCTCAACGGCGCCTTCAATTACACCGGCCATTCCGACACGGCTTCGTGGGTGCGCGTGCTCGAGCACCTCAAAGGGCTCGACATCGACATGATCCTGCCCGGGCACGGGCAGCCCGCCGACAAGTCGCTGCTCGACCGGCAGCAACGCTACTTCGTCGAGCTCCGCAAGCAGGTGCAGGCCGGCATCGACGCCAGCAAGCCCATCGACGACATCATCAAGTCCATCGACATGCCCTGGTACAAGGAATGGACCGGCGTGCCCGCCAGCGACCGCGTCGAGAACATCCGCCACGTCTACGGCGAGCTGACCGGGCAACTCATGCCCTGGGACCTGGTCGAGGCGTTCGGCGTATACGAAGGCCCCTCCCCCACCAAGGACGACAAGGGCTGGACCGCCCCCAGACGCATCGTCGTCCCCAACCTGATGCCGGCGCGGCTGGCCGAGTTGAAGCGCCTGGCCCCGGCCATCGAGTTCGTGCCGGTCAAGACCGCCGAGGAGGCCGCCAAGGAAGCCGCCAGCGCCGATGCCGTGCTTGGCTTCTGCACCCCGGAGATCGTACAGGCGGGCAAGCGGCTTCGCTGGATCCAGGTCGGCTCGGCCGGCGTGGAGAAGTACGTCTTCCCCGAACTCGTCAAGAGCCCGGTTGTCTTGACCAACACGCAGCGCATCTATGGCCCGAACGTGGCCGACCAGGCCTTCGCGCTGCTGCTTGCACTCACCCGGGGCAAGCCGGGCAATGCCGCCACATCCGGCGCGATGAAGGAATACTGGGATGCGCTCAAGGCAGCCGCGGCCCCTGTCGAGCTCGAGGGCAAGACCATGCTGGTCATCGGCCTGGGCGGAATCGGTACGCAGATCGCGCGGCGGGGCCACTCCTTCGGCATGAAAGTCATCGGCATCGATCCCAAGGAGATGGAGAAGCCGGCTTTCGTGATGGCCCTGCACAAGCCGGCGCAGCAAGCGGAGTTGCTGCCCCTCGCCGACGTGGTGGTACTGGCCTGCCCGCTGACGGCGGAGACCAAGGGCATGTTTGGCGCGACGCAGCTGGATGCGATGAAGCCGACGGCGTATCTCATCAACATTGCGCGTGGCCCGATTGTGCAGACCGATGCTTTGGTGGCGGCGCTCAAGGGTAAGAAGATTGCGGGGGCCGGCCTCGACGTCACCGATCCCGAGCCCTTGCCCGACGATCATCCGTTGTGGAAGCTGCCCAGCGTGGCGATCAGCCCGCACCTGGGGGGCCAGTCCCCCGACGCCCGGGAGCGCCAGTGGCGTCTCTATCGCGAGAACATTCGCCGCTTCGTGGCGGGTGAGAAACTGCTCTGCGTGGTGGACAAGGAACGAGGCTATTAGTCAGCCCGACGCGCCTGGCGCGTCGGGCTAACGGGAGAACGGTAACGACGATCACTCGGTCTTGATGCGGACGTTCCTGAACTCGAACTTGCCCGTCTCGGCTTGCAGGCCGATGGGGCCCTTGGCGGGCACCTTCATCTTGTCGGGCTTGAGGGCCTCGCCGTTCAGCGTGAAGGTGGCCTCGGTCCCCTTCACGGTGATCTCCAGGTCGTTCCAGTCGTCGTTCTTGAACTTGGTGAGCTGCTTCTGTTCGCCGCGGCGCATGAAGTCGCGGATCTGCAGCTGCGGGCCGCGGATGTACACGCCGCTATCGGCCTTCTCGCCGGCGCGGAACTGCACGCGGAGCACGAAGTCCTTGTCGAACACCTTGTCCGTATAGAGGTCCTTGATGCCTCCCTTGCCCTTGGAATCCTTGGCGTTCATGACGATGGCGCCGTCCTTGACCTCGATGCGGCCGTCGGGGGTGGCGGCCTTGCCGTCGAGCAGCTCTCCCTTCTGGCCCGGGTAGTGCCAGCCGGTCAGGTCCTTGCCGTTGAACAGGCTGGTGAAGCCGGGCTCGGTCTTGTCCTGGGCCAGGCCGGTGCCGCTGACCAGGATGCCCGCGAGCGTGACGGCGAACAACGCGCGGCGCAGGTGTGCGTGAGTCATGATGTCCCTCCTTTGGTGGTGTGAATGCAAGCGGCA
>JBFWSD010000065.1:0-12613 GCA_050248575.1 Gemmataceae bacterium | reverse complement strand
GGCAGCATCCCCCGCCGCGGCGGCGTCGTAGATGTCGACATAGAGTCGCGGGGCCAGGTTAGCGCCTCCGGCCACGCCGCCGTGGGCGCCGAGCAAGACGGCCTCGCCCAGCAGTTCTTCCGGGCCAATCAACAGCGACCAGTCGGGCCGCTGCTCGAGCAGCAGTTGCACGTGGCGGAAGAAGGTCATCTGCCCGCCGCTATCCTTCAACCCGACGACCTGAGGCAGTTCGAGGGCCGCCCGCACCGTGTCCAGCTCGAAGGCCACCTTGGTATGGCTCGGCATGTTGTACAGGAACAACGGCAGCGGCACTTCCTCGGCCAGGTTCTGGATATAGTGCCGGAGATCCGCCTGCCCGATCGGGAAGTAGAAAGGGGCCGAGGCCACCAGGGCCGCCGCGCCCGCATCTTCCGCGTGCTCCGCCATCCGCAACGATTCGACCAGCGACGCATCAGTGATGCCGACCAGCACCGGCACCCGGCCGGCAACTTGTTGACAGACGCGCTCGATCAGCTCGTGCCGCAGACCGAGGCTGAGGCTGGGTCCTTCACCCGTGGTGCCCAGCACGAAGAGACCGTGAACGCCGCCGGCGAGCACATGCTCGATCAGCTTCTCCAGCCCGGGCACATCGAGCTGATCGCGCCCGGCCAGCGGTGTGAGGAGCGGCGGGATCACGCCACGCAGGGGTCTCGGCAAGTCAACGCGTGTCATCGGTTGTCAACTCCAGCGATGGAATCTGTGTTTCAGGCCCGCGCCTTGCGGGCGGGCGGTCTGGGCCGGGCAATCTCCTTCTCGACACGATCCAGCTCGCTGCGCAGCTCGGCAGGCAAACTGGCCCCGAAATCGCGCAGGCCCTGAGCTTCTTCGTGATGGGCCAGCGTCTGCCGCAAACTGAGCTGGATGTGCTCGGCGAGCAGCTGGCGGGCGGCTTGCCCGTCGCGGCGCTCGAGGGCGTGATGGATGTCGCTGTGAAAGCGATACGTGTCGCGGAGCACGTCGAGGTTATGTTCCTGCCTGGGGGTGCTGAAGATGCGCGTCAGGACGCGCGAATCGGCAACCATGTCGAGGATGCGGCGATTGCCCGCCGCGCGCACCAGGATCATGTGGAAGGCGAGGTCGGCGGCGAGCAGGCGCTTGAGGCCGGCGGCATCGACGGCCCGCTTCTTCGATTTCTTGAGTTCGTCCACCTGGCGGCGGATCTGTTCGCAGAGACGGCCCAGCGCATCGAGATCGTCGGTGCTGATGCGCGCCGCCGCCTGCTCCACGGCGAAGCATTCGAGAGCCTGCCGCAGCTCGTAGAGTTCGATGATGTCTTGCGCGCCGAAGGTGCGTACGACGGTGCCGGCGCGGGGCCGCTGTTCGAGGAGCCCTTCGTGAACGAGGCGGCGAACGGCCTCGCGCACGGGAGTGCGGCTCAACCCCATCTGTTTGGCGAGCGACAGTTCCGAGACCTGGCTGCCCGGCGGCAGGGCGCCGGAGAGGATCTGTCGCTGGAGCTGTTCGTAGGCCTGGTTGCGCAGGTGCGTTGCCGTCATGGGGCTGCCCTCATCTGGTATACCAGTAGAATACCAACCGGGACCGCCGAGGGAAAGAAAAAATCTGGCGACGCCAGCCGCTGCCCCGAGCCAGGCAAGGTCCCGGCGGCAAGCCCTCGCTTGGGCATCGGGTTGGTGCAGAGAAACGCTGGCTTGCCTCCGGGCGACCGCGCTCCTGGCTCACCAGTGCTACCTTTTCCGCGACGCGGGCGTAAAAAATCCAGCACGGCGACCACGATCGGCCACCTCGGGTGAGAAGCGATGAGTCATCAGCCGGCGGGCAACGAGCAAGAACCGGGCAGCGGCCCGCGCCCGCTCAGGGAGCGCGTACGCCAGGCTCTCATTCTGGCAGCCATCATGCTCGCCTCGCTCGGGGGCTACCTCACGGTCGAGCGCTGGCGCGGCCACGCGCCGGTCTTCATCACCAAGACACGGCTCGACGAGCACATCCCCTTCCAGCACGAATGGGTGTGGATTTACTTGATCCCGTACTTGATCGGCCCGATCGTGGTGGGACTGCTGAGCCGCGACACGTTTCGGTGGTTCATCCGGCGCGGGCTGGTCGTGGTCATTGCCTCGCTGGCCTTTTTCGTGCTGATTCCCACGCAGGTGGTGCGGCCGACCGTGGACGTCGGCGACGGGCTCACGGCGAAGATGTATCGCGACATGGTGGCCATTGACGAGCCGCCGGCGAACGCGGCCCCCAGCCTGCACGTGAGCCTGACCTGTTTGCTGGCGTGGGCCGTGCGCCGCGATTATCCGCGCTGGACGCTGGTTGCTTTCGGCGTGGCCGCGGTGGTATGGCTGTCGACCTTGCTCACGCACCAGCATCACCTGATCGACGTGGGCACGGGCGTGGCCCTGGCGAGCCTGGCTGCCTGGCCCTGGCGGATACGCTGACAGCGGAGATGACGATGTCCTTTACCAACCAGGTTGCGGTCATCACGGGAGCGTCGAGTGGGATTGGCTGGGCGCTGGCCCGCGAACTGGCCCGCCGTGGGGCCAAGGTAGGGCTCATCGCGCGGCGGCAAGACAAGCTCGACGAACTGGTCGAGTTGATCACGAAGCACGGCGGGCAGGCCGCCGGGGCCGCCGCCGACGTCGCCGAACGCGAGCCCACCCTGGCCGCCTTCAAGAGCATCGCCGAGCGACTGGGCCCGGCCGACCTGCTGATCGCCAATGCCGGCGTGGGCTGGCCCACCTTTCTGGATCCCGTCAATATCGAGCAAGTCGAGCGAATGATCCGCGTCAACCTGCTGGGGGCCATCTACTCGATCGAGGCGGTCCTGCCCGCGATGCTGGAGCGGCAGCGCGGACACATCGCCGCCATTTCCAGCCTGGCGGCTTACAAGGGGCTGCCCGGCGAATCGGCCTACTGTGCCAGCAAGGCCGGGCTCAATGCCTACATGGAAGGGTTGCGCATTCACTTGCGTGACAGGGGCATCGCCGTGACCACGGTCTGCCCGGGCTTCGTCAAGACGCCGATGACCGACATCAACGAGTTCAAGATGCCCATGTTGATGGAGGCGGACGAGGCGGCCCGCCGCATCGCGGCTGCCCTGGCACGCCGGAAGAAGGTTTTCAATTTCCCCTGGCCGATGATGCTGCTGATGCGGGCCACGCGCTGGCTGCCCGACTGGCTGGTGGCCCGCACCTTCACGGAATACGACCGCCAGGTGACCCATCAGCGCGAGCAGGGCAAGCTGCCGGAATGATGCGCACTTCGCCCATCGGAATCCTGGGCCGGATACTGTACAATAAAAAGCCCTGGAAGGAACTTGGGGCCAGCCCGACCCATCAACTATACTGCGAGAAAGGCCCGCGCGGCTTTCGAAGGTGGCTGTCCCGGAGACTGCATCATGTTGTGTTTCGCGTGTCCGAACTGTTCCGAGACGATGAGCGCTCCCGAGGAAGCCGCGGGCGAGACGGTGGCCTGCCCGCATTGCTATCAGTATTTGCAGGTACCAACGCTGCCGGGCATGAAGAAGAAGGCCCCGCCGCCCCCGCCTCCGCCGGTGCCGCCGCGGTCGTCAGCTCCCCCGCCGCCTCCGCGTGGCGGCATGGCTCCGGCACCGGTGCCCCCGTCACGTCCCCAGCCGCAGCCCCAACCTCAGGCGGCAGCATATGCGCAAGCGCCCAATGTGCCGGTGGTAACGGTGCCAGCCGCGCCCGCTGCGCCCCCCTCGATCACCGATCGACGGAATCGGCCCCATGACGCCCAGCAGCTCTTGCAGCTCCGCTTTGACTACTTCCCGGTCTGGGCCTGGACGCTGGCGGCTTTGGGCATCGGGCTGCTCTTGTGCACCTTTGTGGTGTTCCTGGTGCGCGGCTACACCTCCGGGTCGAACCGTGTCAACACCGGGCTGTCCGATCCCGAACTCGACGTCACGGCCCTCCAGCTCTTCTACCACTTCAAGACCGACAAGGCGGCCGCCGACGCCAAGTACACCGGCAAGCTGATCTACGTGCTGGGCAGCGTCGACTCGGTGGTGATCCCCGACGAACGCACCGTGCGCGTCTACCTGGTCGGGCAAGACCTGGGCAGCCTCTCCAAGGTGGAATGCGTCTTCAAACGCGATCTGGCCCGGGCCGCAAACCTGATTCGCAACCAGCGCGTCTCCATCAAGGGCATCTGCCGCGGCAAGGATGTTCACGTCCTCGTCACGGACTGTGCCTTTCTCGACGAAAAAGAAAAACCATGACGCCAGTCAGAGGTGCCCGACGCGCTCGTAGAGATTCTCGAAATGCGTGATCGCCTCGTCGGGATTGAAGTTGAACAGGACCTTGCCGACGGTGTGCCATTGCCCCTTCTGAAAGAAGAAGACGGCAGACGCATTGCGAAGATTGCCGACCGCGGGCAGGTCTTCCATGTCGCTCCCCTCGACGGCCTCGAACTGGATCGTCACCGCGACCAGGGCGGCAAGCTGCCCACGCTGTTTCTCGCGGGCAAACACCACTTGCTCCTCCCAGTCGATGTTGCTCCAGCGCAGGCCGCGCGGCTTGCCCGATTCGGCCGCAGCCCTGAAGAAGATTTCCTGCAGGCGCTCGCGTTGCAGCTTGTAGAGTTCACGGGCCCGTTCGAATTGCACTTCGCGGCCGAACAGGCGGAACGGCCTCCAGGCCATCCACACCACGGCCACCACCGGAATCGGCAAGAAGTAGTACCAGTGCATCGATCCGCGTACCTCTACCTCCATTCTACCGATCAGGCGGGCGGATCGTTCACTCCTCGCCGCCCCCGCCGCCGATGCTGTTGATGTCGCCGGCGTCGCGCATGAGCTTGCGCTTGGGGCGGGCCGGCGGATTGGCGGCCCAGGCACGGGCCCGCTGCAACATGTCGATCGCCTCGTCGACCAGTTCCTTCCAGGCCGGCGCCGGGGCACGTTGCCTCTCCTTGTAGAACGCGATGACCCGGTCCTGCGCCTTGGTCATGGCATACTTGTCCCCCGGCTCCTTCGAACGCCAGACCCGGCACACCTCACCGTAAATCGAACACAGCGCCTGGTAAAACATGCCGTTCAGCTTGGCATCGGCGCTGAACACGTCCTGCAAGAAAACGGCCGGCTTGCGCGACTGGGGCTCGACGCTGCACATCTTCTGCACCTCGGCCAGGAAGCGGTCGTGAAACTCGACCGACTCCGCGTCCTTGATGTCGCGCAGGGCCACATGGAGAACCTTGAACATGTTCAGGACGATGCGGCAGCCGGCCAGGTCCGCGGCGTCTTCTTCCGACTCCATCATCAGGATGCGGCGGATCTCCCTGTCTTCGAAGATGACAAAGCCTTTATCGGGTTCGTCATAGATGGTAAACCATTCTTGCCTGGCCCGGGTGGGCACGTGCGGCTTGCTCTTGCCAAGGACGCGCTTGAAGCGACTCCAGAGGCCGCGTTGCTCGGCGAGCATGTCTTCGAGGGGATACAGTTCGGTGAACTCGAGCAGCCCGAACTCGGCGGGCAGTTTTGGCGGCCACGCCGGGGGCATTTTCTTGGCCTCGGTAGGCGGCGGCGCCGCTTGGGCCGCCGGTGCGTTGGGGAGGGGTTTTCCGTCCATAGATCCTTGGTTGGCAAATATTTAATTCTGATGAAGGACCGCGCTGCCTGCAACCATTCTCGACGGGCTTGCTATCATACCATCGAGATTTCGCGATTGCCAGAAGTGAGCGATTGTTCATCCATTGTGGCTGCTGGAGCATAGCGTGCTTGGCCCCATTTTTTTGCGCGAGTGGCTGACCATGCCAAGGCGACTGGGCCACTACGTCTTGCGCGGCAGCTATCTTGGCTTCCTGTGGATCCTGGCCCTCACCGCCTGGCAAGCCATCGTGGGCTGGGAGCGGGCCGCCACCATCGGCGATCACGCCCGCTTTGCCATGATCCTGTTCCGCGGGCTCACCTACCTGCTGATCATCGTCATCCCGTTCTTCTCTGCCCTGCTGGCCGCCAGTGCCGTCACGCGCGAGAAGGAACGCCGCACCTTCGTGCTGCTGCTGCTCACCGACCTGCGCTCGTATGAGATCGTGCTGGGCAAGCTGCTCGGCAGCCTGCTGCAGATTGCCCTGTTGCTCATCGGCACGCTGCCCATTCTGGCCCTGCTCATGCTCCTGGGCGGCATTGCCGCCTTCCAGGTGTTGCAAGTGGGCCTGGTGGTGGCCGCTTCCGCACTGGCCGCCGGCGCGCTGGGCAACCTGGTCGCCCTCTGGCGCGAAAAGACCTTCCAGGTCTTGGCCTTCACCTTCCTGTTCCTCGTGCTCTACGAGTGCGGCGTGAAGGCCGTTCCTGTGGTCAGCGGTATTTCCGCCAGTTCGAGCGCGCTGGCCTGGTTCGATCCGCTACTGGCGCTCCAGTTCGTCTTCGAAGGTTCCCCCGGTCTCTTCAACCCGGTGTACGGCTATGTGGCGGTGATGCTGCTGGGCAGCGTGGCCCTCGTCAACTGGGGCATGTTGAAGCTGCGCGTCTGGAACCCGTCGGGCGAGCCCATCATGCAGCGCGAACGCCCCGAGGACGTGGCCGCCAGCGAAGCGATCGATCGCCAGAAGGCGCACGCTGCCCCCGGCGCGTTGCGGCAAGTCTGGGGCAACCCGATCCTCTGGCGCGAGATCCGCACCCGTGCCTATGGACGCCGCCCGCTGCTCGTGAAGCTGGCTTACTTCGTGGCCATCGCCTTCATCTGCTATTACGCCCTCTTGCTGACGACCGGGCCGAGGCTCCCTTTTCTGGCCGCTTACGGACTGGTGCCGGTCGGGATCCTCAGCATGCTGCTGGTGGCGGTGCAAGCCGTGACCGCCATCACCTCCGAGCGCGACACCGGCTCGCTCGATCTGCTCCTGGTCACCGACCTCAGCCCCAACGAGTTCATCTTCGGCAAGCTGGGGGGCATCCTCTGGAACGCCAAGGAGTTCTTCCTGCCCCCCTTCATCCTGGCGGGCGTTTACGGCTGGCTGGGGCTTTTGGCTTCGCCGCCAGCGCGGTTTCCGCAGCTGGCCTGGCGGATGAACCTCGAGGCGTTCGCGGCAGTGGAAGTGGCCCTGCTGTTGTTGCTTGCCTTCGGCGTGGTCTTTGGCATCCACGTCGCCCTGCGCAACCCGAACAGCCGGCTGGCCGTCTTGCTGACGCTCGGCACCGTGTTCTTCCTGTCGGTGGGGACGCTGATCTGCGTTTACCTGATCCTGATCAACGGCCGCTTCGAGGCCCAGTGGAGCAGTTTCGTGCTGTTCGGCTTCGCGAGCATCGCCGGGCTGAACTGGGTTTTGAACGGCGAGCGGCCCTCGGCAGCGTTGACGACGGCGAGTATTCTCTGCCCGGCAGCCGTCTTCTACGCGGTGACAACCATCCTGGTGGGCAAGCCGGGCTCGACCGAATCAGTCGATCCGATGCTGCCCTTGATGGCGCTGGCGGGCTCGTTTGGCTTTGCCGTGGCGGGCATGCTGATCCCGCTCTTGAGCGAGTTCGACGTGGCCCTCGGCCGCACCTCGGCTGGGGGAGACTGACCGGTTGGTCTTGCCTCTTCATTCTCGGTTCTCGGTTTTCGGTTCTCCGTTACCCGGTTGGTCTTTGCCTCATCAAGGTTCTCCACTGCCCGGTTGGTCTTGCCTCTTCATTCTCGGTTCTCGGTTACCCGGTTGGTCATTGTCGTATCACGGCGTGCCGTCGACGCCATTGCCGCTGGCAGTGTTGCCGCTGACGCCGCCCGTGGGTGTGGTACCGGTGAGGTCGATGCCGGTGGGATCGCCGGTGCCCATGCCGCCCACGGCGAACGGAGCGCCGGCGCCGGCTGTGGCATTGCCGCCGCGGCCGTTGTTGGTGAGCGTATTGTTGGTGATGCCGCCATTGAAAGTGGTGCCAATGATGGACATGCCAAAGCCAAAGGCATTGCCGCCCCTCGCGGCCGCGGCAGTGAGGCCGCCTGGCGAAGCCGCATTGGCCGCGCCGCCGTTGCCGTTGCCGGTGAAGGTGTTGCCGGTGATCGAGCCATTGATGGTGGCGCCCGCGGTGTCGATGCCGCTGCCGAGGCCGTCGCCGCCCAGGGCCGCGTCGGCGGCAATCAGACCCGCCGTGGACACGGCACTGGCCGAACCGCCCACGCCGTTGCCACTGAAGGTGTTGCCCGTGATCGAGCCGTTGATGGTTTCACCGGTGCAGATGCCGGAGCCAAAGCCGGCCCCGCCGAGGGCCGCGTTGGCGTTGATGGCCGCGTTGCCCGACGCGAAGGCATTGCCGCCCACGCCGTTGCCCGCGAAAGTGTTACCCGAAATCGGCCCGTTCACGGCACTGCCCGGATCCACAATGAACATGCCGTTGCCGCCGCCGGTGCCGCCGACGGCCGCCGAGGCGCCCAGGGCAAAGGCGTCCACCGTCGCCGTCGAGTTGCCGCCCACGCCGTTGCCGCTGATCGTGTTCCCGGTGATCGGGCCGTTGATGACACTGCCAAACTCGATCAGGATGCCGTAGCCGTTGCCGTTGCCGGCCGCGCTCGCGTCGGCGCCGAAGAGACCATTCGCCTGCGCGACGGCGCTGCCGCCCGCACCGTTGCCGGTGATGGTATTGTTGGCGATCGATCCATTGAACGTACTGCCATCGGTGAAGACGAGCCCGTTGCCAAGGCCTTCACCACCGACGGCGACTGCATCGGAGAATACGCCGACCGCGTTGGCCGTGCCGGTGCCGCCCGAGCCGTTGCCGGTGATGGTGTTGCTGGCGATCGAACCGCTGAAGTTACTGCTCTCGATCAAGATACCATTGCCGTAGCCATCGCCCCCCAGCGCCGAGGAAGTCCCGGTCACATCCGCGCCGCGGCCGTTATTGGCGATGGTGTTGTTCACAATCAGGCCGGTTCCTGTCACACCCGTCAGATAGATGCCGTTGTCGCCGGCGCCCTGGATGTTCAGGTCGTGCAGGTTGAAGTTGTTGACGCCGATGCCGCGCACGCCGTTGAGGGCCGCGTTGCTGATCCCGAAGTTGGCCACTTCGGTGTTGCTGGCCAGCATGACGGCATTGCCCGGCGCGTTCAGGATCCTCGGCTGCACTGTGCCGCCCGTGGCAGTGGGCAGCAAGAAGGTGCCCTGCGTGGCGGTGAAGAAGTACGGGATGCCTTCACCCAGGAAACGCTGGCTGTTCTGCAACGCGATGCCTTCGCCGTTGAAGACGCTGCCCGAGTGGGCAAACAGGATCATGTTCGGGCCGCTACCATTCTGCAGCTGCGTAAGGTTCTGGAACGGATGCTCGATCGAGCCGTCGCCGCCGGGCGCGGCGCTACTGCTCACGTGACGCACCTCGA
Organism: Gemmataceae bacterium; assembly: GCA_050248575.1. Lineage (GTDB taxonomy): Bacteria > Planctomycetota > Planctomycetia > Gemmatales > Gemmataceae > JBFWSD01. Next base: position 3,308 of record JBFWSD010000065.1, on the reverse strand, counting down.
TGGGCGCGCCGGTGGCCGGATCGATGGCCAGTTCGCGGCGGAACTCTTCGCTGCGCTGCACGACGATGTTCGGATCGCGGACGACGCGTTCACCGAGCTTGGCTTGCAAGGGCGCCGTGCGGCGCAGACCGCGGGGCAGCCCGCCCAGATGCATGGCCAGCCCGCCCGTCACGGTGGTGTCGAAGACCGCGTCGTTCTGTACCGCGAAATTGAAGGACAGGTTCTCGGACACCCAGGCTTCGAGCCGCCCGCGAATGCCGTTGGCGGTCGGCACATTGTCGTTCGAATAGTGGTAGAAACCGACATAGCCGCGCAGGTTGAGCCGGTCGCGCACCAGCAAGGAGCGGCCGATCTCGGTGTCCACGCCGTTCATCGCGGTTTCGAAGAACGCGAAGCGATCGAGCGAGATGTTGGTGGCCACGAACTGCGGGTTGAAGAAGCCCGTGCTGCCCGCACCGGCGCGCTGCTGGCCGATGGGGATGTAGACGTTGCCCCGCCATTCCCAGACCGGGCCGAGCGCTTCCCAGCCCAGGCCAAGCTGGTGGAAGTAGTTGAAGTTGGTGTTGCGGCCATCGTAGAAGCCGTTGAGGCCCGCCACCACGCAATCGCCGATCACCCGCCGCGCGCCGCCGCCGAACTGGAACTCCCAGAAGTCGGCGTGATCGTAGTTGACCACGCGCGAGTTGGCAAACAGGAGCGAACTGCCCGCCTCCTGGAGGAAGGGCACGAATGCTTCCAGGTACGTGTAACCGTTGTCATAGCCGATACCGTCGCCGAAGGAACGCCGCACGCTGAAGCGCGGATCCACCCAGTAGTCGGGCACAAAGTAGTACGGTACGCCGCCCCTGTCGAAGTTTACAGCCGCCAAGCCCGGATCCGCCGGTCGGGGCTGCTGCGCGGACGCTCTGGCCGCGGGCTCCTCCGCTTCGACCGGACCGAGCGTTACCGGATTGACTTCCACGGCCGCAACGGGCTGCTCCCTCGACTCTACCGGTTCGGCCCGCTCCTGAAGCGGCACGGGCTCCGTGGTGGTCGGTCGGCCCGGCATCGGCGGCACCGGGTCGATTTGCATCCTTCGTCCTGTCGATGGCGAGATGTATTGAATCTGGGCAAACAATGCCGACGCCGATGCCAGGATCAGCCCGAGCGCGGCCAGGTAGCCTGCCTTGCCGTTCATCAGCTCCTCCTCCAGATAACGGAACATCCGGATTTATCGGAGCTGCGCGGAATAAGGACGATGCGAATGCGCTCGATGGTGCCCGGAAATCCGCCAGGCCGGCTGTGCCGCCCCGATGCCCCTTACAGCCTGTGCAGATTGTGATGAGATGCGCACGTCGGTGCTCGGTTCCTTGATCTCGAGCTAGGCTCCGGCGCTCAGACCAGTTTGAAGTCGCCCTTGAAGCGGCGCGGGTAGGCCACGCGATAGCCCGCGGGCTCTTCGACCGCGATGGCGCAGTGCTTCAGCTTCTTTTGCTTGCGCAGCGAGGCAAGAATGCTGGCGACGGCCAGCTCGGCGTCGACCACCACGCAGAAGATGTTGAAGGTGCCGCTGCCGATGTCGTGTCCCGTGGTGCGGCCGTTGCCGGTCCAGCCCAGCTCGCCATTGAGCACGTCCTCGACGCGGAAGCCCTGGTTGAGATCTTCGACGGAGCCCCAGCCCGCGAGGCGGAACTGCACCACGACCTGGGTGTGGTCGGCGCGGTCGATCTCGGCATAGCCCTGTTCGCGCGGCTGCCGGGCCGCCTCTTCGATGAATCGCTTGGCAGACTGCCGACCCGGCGGGCGGCAGAAGCGATGCTTGCCCTTGTCGCCAAGCTTCCCTTCGTGAACGACGACCGAGCCATCCAGGTTCCACGCTTCCCAGTAGCGGATGCCGGCCCGCGTTCGCTTGTACAGCTTGAGCATAGCAGTTGGGTGAGAGGAATTCATGCCTCGCAGCGGGGGCAGTATCTCCTTGCCCATCTCGTACTCGATGAGCTCACGCAGGTTACCATCCTCGCCGTAGAAGTGCCAGGTACCGTGTTTCTTGCCGTTCAGGAACTGGCCCTCGAGCGAAACTTGGTCGTTGGACCAGTAGTCGACATAAGCGCCATGGGCCAGCCCCGCGCGGTAGGCAATCTCGACGACGGAACGACCTTCCTGATCGATGCCTCGATAGCGCCCATCCGGCAACGGTTCCTTGTTCACAGACCGAAAGTCGGTGCAGAGCTTGCCTGACTCCTCATCCACCAGCACTGCATAGGGCACAACGTGGTCGGCCATCCCGCCACTCCAAATCTCAAAAGGTCACGGGCAGCTCGACCAGCCCGTGCAGATTGAAGTTGTCGCGATAGCGGGGCTGCTCCGTGGCCAGCTTCAGAGCTGGAAACCTCTCCAGCAGCGTCGTGAAAGCGATCTGCGTCTCCAGCCGGGCCAGCGGAGCCCCCAAACAGAAATGCGCTCCCATGCCAAAGCCCAGATGCTTGTTGTGGGGCCGCGTCACGTCGAGACGATCGGGATCGGGAAAGTGTTCCGGGTCGCGGTTCGCGGCTGCCAGCAGCAGGTAGATGAACTGCCCCTTGCGGATGACCTTGCCCCCCATTTCGATGTCCTCGGCGGCCACCCGATGCGTGAACTGCACCGGGCCGTCGTAGCGGATGAACTCCTCGATCGCATGCGGGATCAGCGTCGGGTCGTCGCGGAGCTTCTGAAGTTGCTCGGGATGTTTCAGAAGCGCCAGCACGCCGTTGCCGATGAGGCTGGTCGTGGTTTCGTGGCCCGCGGTGAGGAGCAGGTTGGTGTTGGCATAGAGCTCGATGGCGTTGAGGCGGTCCCCTGCCGCCTCGACCTGTTGCAGGGCCGTGAGCAAATCGTCGCGCGGCTGGACACGACGCTCCGCGAAGATCTTGCGAAAATACTCCGTCATGGCGGCCAGGCTGCGCGTGGCTTGCTGATAGCTCTCGGGCGTTACCTGGCCCGGATCCGCGGAGAAGTAGACCAGCAGCTCGTCGGACCAGTGCTTCATCTGCACGCGATCCTCGGCGGGCAGGCCAAGCATGCCGGCAATGACCGTGGCGGGCAACGGAAAGGCCAGGTCCGCCATCACGTCCATGCGCCCGTGAGGCTGCACCGCGTTCAAGAATCCGTCGACGAGCTCTTGAATGTGCGGCCGCAGCGCCCCGATCGCCGGCGGCGTGAAGGCCTTCTTCACCAGCCCGCGCAGCCGCGTGTGCTTGGGGGGATCGGTGAACAGCATGCGGTTGGAAACGTACTCGAAGAACGCTTCCAGCCCGTCGACATGGGCCATCTTTTCCATCTGGTGCGTGCGA
>JBFWSD010000064.1:0-12631 GCA_050248575.1 Gemmataceae bacterium | reverse complement strand
GTGAGCAGCCCTTCCATCTGGGCCGGGTCCATGCCGCCATAGGGCTGGCACACATAGATGACGGGCAGGTTCAGGCTCGGGAAGATGTCGACGCGCATGCGCGTGATGGCCAGCACGCTGCCCACCAGGAGCGCCACGAGCAGCGTCATGACCGTGATCGGATGCCGGAGTGCAAAAACGATCGGGTTCATGACTTGTTCCTCCCGCGCGACGGCTTGACGCCGCGCTGCTTCTGCTTGATCTTCTGGAACTCGTGGTCCTGATCGTCGAGAACCTCGGCGACCAGTTCCTGGAGCTTGCGGCGGGCCTCGCTGAGCAGTTTGCGGCCCGCGGGCGTAGCCCGGTAGTACTTGCGGCGACGGCCCGCAATCACTTCGTCGGTGCAGCGCAGGTAGCCCGCCTGCTGGAGGCTGTGCAGCGTGGGATAGAGAGTGCCCGGGCTGAGGCGATAGCCATGCCGGTTCAGCTCCTCGGCGATCTCGACCCCGTAGATGGCCTCTTTCGCGGCGTGGTGCAGGATGTGCAGCCGGATGAAGCCGCTGAAGAAGTGTCGCGTGATGGCGCTGTCTTTCATGGTGTCTGATCTCGATGTCGGGAACCGATATCGTAAGCCAAGCCAGGGCCGTTCGCAATGGTCCAGTTGCCCGGTCGGCATTTCTTCCGTTGCTTGTGTATCTTGCCGGCAACGCCCCGGGCCGCCCGCTTGCGTGTCTCGCGCCCTCAGGTACGATTTTGCGGCCTGTGACGAAAAAGATGATGAGGTGGAACAGGATGGCCGATTCTTCCGAGGAGCACATCGTTTCTCGGGCACACTATGGGGCGACATTCATTCACTCATCGACTGGCGGCAGGCCTCGGTCTGGCCGTGGTAGTCTGCGCGCTGAGCTGGAGCGGCGTCCAGGGGCAGCAGGCCGAGCCGGCCAGGCTGCCCGCTTTGCCAGCGAAGCCGTTGCCGCGCTGGCGGCCCGCATCGCCCGGCGCGGGCAAGGCCGTCATCGCCGCCACGGCTTCCAGCAAGACCGAGCCGGTGATCGTCCCCGTTTCCAGCGAGGAAGCGGCGTCCAGCTGGGGACCGCCGGGCAGCACGCCGGCTGAGCCTGTGGCGGGCGGCCCGGAACTCTGGCCCGAGGTGGAGCCCATCACGGCCATGCCGGCCGAAGTCGAAGCGGCGCCCGCGCCGCTGCCCTTCGACACGATGACGCCGGCGGCCAGCTTGCTGGCGCCGCGCTTGCCGCCGCCGGAAGAGCGCTTTCCGATCGACTTGCCCACGGCGCTGCGGCTGGCCGGGGCCAACAACTTACAGATCGCCCTCGCGCAGGAACGGATCCAGCAGGCTCAGGCCCGGCTGCAAGCGGCCAACGTGTTGTGGATTCCTTCGCTGCAGGCCGGTGTGGGCTACAACCGCCATGACGGCACTATTCAAGACACGCGCGGCGATGTGTTCGAGATCAGTCGCAGCTCGGTCTATGCGGGCGGCGGGCCCAACGTCGGCGGCAATCCGCTCAACGGCGGCACCAATGGCCCGGCGCGTTTCTTCGTCGGGCTGCCCTTCACCGATGCGCTCTTCGAACCGCTGGTGCGGCGGCAAGACACCGAAGCCGCCAATGCCGTCCATGCGGCTACCTTCAACGACACGCTGCTGCAAGTAACCAGCGCCTATCTCGACCTGGTTCGCGCCTATGGCGATCACGCCATCGCCGTGGAGGCCGTGACCAACGCCCAGGAGCTGGTCCGCCTGATCGATAGCCGCGTGCGCGCGGGCACCACGCCCCCCGCCGACGGCTACCGTGCCCAGGCCGAGCTTGCCGATCGCCAGAGACAGCAGTTCGAAGCCCAGGAGGTTTTGCATGTGACCTCCGCCGAGCTGGTGCGGCTGCTTCGCCTCGATCAGAGCCTGGTGCTCTATCCACTCGATGAGCAGCCCGTGCCGATCGACGTTGTCGATCAGGAGCTGCCGCTGCCCGAGCTGATCGTGCAAGGGCTGAGCAGCCGACCCGAGATGGCGGCCTATCAGGCCCAGGTGAACGCAGCACGCACGCGGCTGCGGCAAGAGAAGTGGCGGCCCTGCTTGCCCAACTTACAGGTCGGCTACAGCGGCGGCGCCTTTGGCGGGGGCCGCAACGCCTTCCTCGGCAACTTCGATGGCCGCTCCGATCTGGACGCTCTGCTGGTCTGGGACCTGCGTAATCTTGGTTTCGGCAATCGTGCCCTGCAGCGCGAGCGGCTCAGTCAGAACCTGCAAGCCGGACTCGCCTTCGAGCAGCTGAGCGACCTGGTCGCCGCCGAGGTGGCCCGATCCTACTACCAGGTGCGTTTCCGCAATCGGCAGCTCGATTACACGAGACTGCAAGTGCGGGCCGCCGCCGAGGCATTGCCCCTCAACTTCAAAGGCATCCGCGGCGGGCAACTCCGCGCCATCGAAGCGCAGCAGGCCATCCAGGCTCTCGTGCTGGCGCGAAAACAGTACCTGGCCTCGCTCACCGACTACAACCGGGCCCAGTTCGCCCTCTTGCGGGCACTGGGACAGCCGGCGGATGCGTCCTTCCAAGAACGTCCCTGACCGATCTGCAAGTCTGCGGTGCTGACGAGATGCTCCGTCATGCGAACCCTTTTTCCTCGCGTTGTGTCGGCTTCGATAGTAGCATCCAGAAATCGAATCGAGGTCGCTCAGCCCCATGCGAGAACTCTTCAAGACCCTCCAGGAAAGGCGCCGGCCGGAAGACGTGGCGGAGATGATCCGCGCCGAGCTGCCCGACATCTTCACCAAGTCCGAGTTGACCACGCTCGGCGCGGCGGCCCGACATTCGTGGAAGAATTCGTTCGGGCTGGCCACCTCGATGCTGGAAAAGTTCAAGCAGCCCGTACCGCCGCGGCGACAGGTGCGTAAGGCCCGCGAACTGTTCGAGCGGACCCGGAAATGGACCACTGCACAGTGCGCGGACCCGCAGCGCATCGAGGGGCTGCTGCATGAATTGAGCCCGCTGATTGCCAAGAACGTGGGAGCCAGCGACTTCAAGGCGGATCGCTTGAACCGTGCCCAGCGCGTGGAAGCCGGGCTCGACCTGTCGCGACGCCGTTACAACAAGCTGTTCCGCATGCTGGCCCGGCTCGAGCACAAGCTGCGCAAGTACCTGCGCGAATTGCGCAAGTACGACTACCTGCGTATTGGCAAGTCGAGGCTGGCCACCCAGCTCACCTGGGAAGACTTCGCGCGTGATCCGGCGACGGCGGCCTTCATTGCCTACTTCACGGCGCGTTGCAATTTGCGCAGCGAGTTCACCAACACCGCGCAACAGCGACCTTACGACGAGGTCGCGCACACTTTGTTCCAGAAGCTGGAGGGACAGCCCGAGCAGACCAACTGGTGGGCAGTGGCCCACGTCTTCCCGGACCGCATCGCGCTCGATCATCTCGGCGATCGACAGCGCGGCACGTTGCTGGGCCGCTGGCTGCAAATCATGCACGGCATCGCCCAACTCTTGCGCGAGGTCTGGCAGTCGAGCGACTTCAACCGCGCCACGATGATCGTCCGTCGTGGCAACGATTCGTCTACCTGGAACAACACGGCCAGCGCCTGGAATCGCGCTCGCGAGGCCTGGATTGGCCTGCTGCACAGCATGGGCATGGAAGAAGAACTCGACGCTCTGTGTTTTGGCAAAGTGCTCCGCTTGATGGCTGCGGACGTTGCCTCCTGGCATCGTGCCAGCGGCGGCGGCCTCGAACCCGACACGCTTGTCTGGAACGAATTGCCGTTGCCCTGGGAGGTATTGTCAGGGGAGGTTTCCTGCACCCGGGCCCTGGTCGAAAACGTGTGCCGGCGGCACAAGGTCGATCCGATCAAGAAGGGCTGGATGGCGCCTCCTCCGGAGCGCAAGGTGGAGCAGTTTCGGCCCACGCCTGAACTGGTGCACGGAGTAACCGTTGCTAGCCCGGAACTGGCCGCCGTGCTGCGCAAGGCGGGCTGGTTTTCCGGCAAGGTGGCGTGGACATTGCCCGATACGGTCGGGCCAGTTGAGGTTCGCCGTGACGAGCACGGTTTTGCGCTTGGCGCTGGCCCGGTCGATGGTGAAGACAAGAGCTAAGACGACTCTGGTGTAGCTCAGTGGTAGAGCGGTCGGCTCTTCCCGACTGGACGCAGGTTCGAGCCCTGCCGCCAGAGCGTCTTTCTCTTGGTGGCTCCGAAGTAGCTCAGTGGTAGAGCGACCGGCTCTTAACCGGTTGGACGCAGGTTCGAGCCCTGCCTTCGGAATTCGTGTTCTCTCAATTCTTCACGTTCACTGCCTTACCGCCACGTTACAGTCGCTCGTCTTTCCCCAGATCGGCGACACGGTCAACCTTGCGGCCGCGCGGCGATTGGCGTACACCTTTTCCCCGCAAGCTGGCCGCGCGGCCGCGTTCTTGCCGAAGAATGGAGATGTCGTCATCTCCTCCTCGCCGGGGCCCGTTCCCCCCGGCATGTTCTGAAGAGCGGAGGTCCTCCCATGCTGGTGCGTTGTGGAAGTCTGGCCTGTGTGGGTGTGGCCCTCTTGTTTGGCACCACGTCCGCCCAGGACTTCATGAAGCTCTTCGAGAAGGATGGCGCCAAGAAGCTGCTGAAGCAGCAGATCTCTCCCGAGGCGCTGAAGCCAATCGTCGATCCCAACAAGCTCGAGGCTGAGCCCTACACGGTGCGCACTGCCGACGGCTGGACCCTGGTGCTCCATCGTTATCGGCCGCGGCAGTCCAATGGGCTTGCCCCCGTGATCCTGTGTCACGGGCTCAACTACAACGCCCATTTCTGGGACCTCGATCCTTCGTGCAGTCTGCCCCGCTACCTGTCCGAGCAGGGCTACGACGTCTGGAGCGCCGATCTGCGCGGCTGCGGCATGAGCCAGAAGTGGGTATGGAAAGTCGACCAGACCTCGAGCGTCATTGTCGGCGGCGCCATTCGCAACCTGAGCGGCGGCCGCCTCGCGCCCACGGGCTACGCCACCGTCGATCCCCGCTTTGCCAACTGGACCCTCGACGACCACATCACCTACGACGTGGCCGCCATCGTGTTCCTGGTCAAGCAGCAGACGGGGGCCAAGGACGTGACCTGGATCGGCCATTCGATGGGCGGCATCGTCGCGCTCGGGCACCTGTGCCGCTACCAGAATCCGGGCATCGGCCGGCTGGTCTGCGTCGGCAGCCAGATGACCATGCCGCAAGGGCAAGTGGCCACCCAGCTCACGACCGAACTGCTCAAGACTCGCGAATTGCAGCTCACCAAGAAGGCGATCCCTGCCGCCACCGAGAAGAGTGTGCACAACCTGTTCTTCAACGAACAGCACGTGAAGAAGGAAGTGTACGACGCGCTGGGCACCTGGGCCAAGGACGTGCCCGCGGTCGGCCTGCTCAAGCAATACACGGCCCTCACGGCCACGGGCGAGCTGCGCGACGCGGGCAACACCTTCTCTTACACACGCAATCTGCGCAACGTGCAGGTGCCTATCCTGATCTGTGGCGGGGCCATGGACCAGCTCGCGCCCCCCGCCGTGCAGAAGTACCTCTACGACAACGTCGGCGCACGCGACAAGCAACTCTTCATCGTCGGCAAGACGAGCGGGCTGCCCGTCGACTCCGGCCACAACGATTCGCTCGTCGGCACCACGTCGAAGCAGCAGTTCTATCCGGTGATCGATCAGTGGATCCGCAAGCGTTAGTCGAGCGTGGCCGAGCTCCGAACCCGGTGCTAACCTTGGTTGTCAGCAAGGTGATTCCGGTGTTGGAGCAAGACCATGAACCGCAGCGAAGCCGCCCGCCAGGGGCAAGAAGCCAAGCAGATCCTTGAAACGGGCACCTACCAGTCGGCCGCCGGGCAGACCGTGTCGATTGCGGATGCCCTGGCCCGCGCCGTCGCGGGCACACGCACCTATTTGCCCGAGGAAGAGATTCCTTTGCCCGCGGCGGCCACGCGGGCCACGCGCTTCGAGGTGTGCAACGAATCGACGCTGGCCGCGGCTTTTCGATTGGTAACAGCAGGTTTCACGCCGGCGGCGCTGAACTTTGCCTCCGCCAAGCATCCGGGGGGCGGCTTCCTCTCGGGCGCCCGCGCCCAGGAGGAGTCGCTGGCCCGCAGCTCCGGGCTGGTTGCTTGCCTCTTCGGCAATCCGATGTACGCCTTCAATCTCAGCCACGGCAACTGCCTCTACTCGGATCACATCATCTATTCGCCGCGAGTGCCCGTGTTTCGCGATGATGCGGGCCGCTTGCTCGAGCAGCCCTATCCGTGTGCCTTCGTCACTTCGCCCGCGGTGAACGCCAAGGTTGTGCGCGAACGGCACCAGGCGAGCGGGCAGCAGATTGGCGCGGTGATGGAACGGCGCATGGAACGCGTGCTGGCAGCTGCCGCCAGGCATGAACATGTTGCCCTGGTCCTGGGCGCGTGGGGCTGCGGCGTCTTTGGCAACGACGTCGACGAGATCGCCGGCCTGTTCCACGCCGCCCTGCACGGGCCCTTCGCCGGCATCTTCGAGCGGGTCATCTTTGCCGTCCTCGACTGGTCGCCGGAACGACGCTTCATCGGCCCGTTCGAACGTTGCTTCGGTTGAGATTTTCGCGCAAGGAATCTTGTGCAGCGGAGCACCAACGAAGTGTAACGCTCTTCCGTTCTGGAAAGAGAGGTCGCGGCCACGTCTGAAGGGCGGCAACCATGCACTCGATACTTTGCTGTACACTACTGGGCACGATCATCCCTGAATTCGAGCCAGCGGCGAAATACTGGCTCGAGATCCAGGTCATCGAGATCGAGAACAGCAAGGCGAAGGACGTGGGTTCGTACAGGACATCGACCTCGTTCAAGATCCCGAAAGAGGCCAAGATTCTCGCCACCCACTGGCATCCCATCGATGCGCGCCGCCCGGTCAGCGGCAGCGACGGGCCACACCGACTGCGCTCGACGGTGCAGTTCCGCCGCTACGGCGTCGAATCCCATCACTTCGAATACACCCTCGAATACATCACCGGGCAGGGCCGCGATCAGTTCACGCACGAGGCCAATGCCAGCGTCGATCTCGAGCCGGGCAACTGCCACGCCTTCGGCTGCCTCGAGTTCGGCCGCCCCAACGGCTCCAACTGGAAACGACTCTTCACGGTCACGCTCCACCGCGTGAAGTAGAAGCTGGCAAACCCCCGCGGACAGACAAACCTGACACGTACTTTTCCCCGGCCCGGCGCAACATTATGGGAAATTAGCCCGCTGCGCAGCGACGGGAGGTGTCGAATGATTCTGTCAACCATCGTCGATTTTCGACAGGTGCTCAGTGTCCGAGCGAAATCGAAAACCCAAATCCAAAATCCAAAATCCAAAATCCAAAATCCAAAATCCAAATCCAAATCCAAATCCAAAATCCAAAATCGAAAATCGAGATCAACGATCCCAGGCGGGCCACAGCTTGATGGTGCGATAGTCGTCCACGGTCAGCAGCAGGTTGCCGTCGGGGTGGAAGGCGACCGGGCCGGCCGTGTCGCGCAGAGTGGCGCGTAGCTGCCCGGTGGCCACGTTCCACAGCTTGACCTCGCCGGGCACGTCGGTGAAGCGATTGCCCGAGCCGGTGGCCAGCGTCTGGCTATCGGGCGTGAAGGCAGCGGCAAAGACGTACTCGGTGTGCCCGGCCAGCACGGCGCGGCGCTGCCACGTGCCCACATCCCAGAGCGTGACGGTGAAGTCGAGCCCGCCACAGGCCAGCGTGCGGCCATCCGGGCTGAAGAGCGAGATCAGGATGAGCCGGTTGCCCACGTTGAGCCTTGCTTGCTCGATGCGTGTGTCCAGGTCCCAGATACTGACCGTGCCGTTGTCGTTGCCAACGGCGAGCAGGCGGCCGTTTGGATGGAACGAGACGGCGCGGACCGGCCCGGCGCCTGCCTCGAGCTTGTAGGCCAGCCGGGCCGTGGCCACGTTCCAGATGCGGACGATGGCATCGTCACCGACCGAGGCCAGCCAGCGATCGTCGGCGCTGAAGGCCACGTTGCGGAGCCGGCCCTGGTGCCCGTCGAGATCGGCAATCCGCACGCCTTTGCGGGTGTCCCACAAGCGAAGCTGGCCGTCGAAGCTGCCCGTGGCCAGCACGCCGCCATCGCGCGAAAGGGCCAGGCACAGGAGCGACTGCTCATGGCAGACCAGCTCGTCGAAGCCGGCCATTTTTGCGGGCTGGCGGGCAAGCTTGCGCAGGTTGGCACGTCCCTCCTCGTCGCCAACGACGAGTTGTGTGCCATCCGCGGAGTAGGCGAGGCAGACGATCTTGCGGCCCGACACGGCCACGCTTTCGGGCACCGGCGTCGCCAGCATGTCCCAGCAGCGAATGGTGCGATCGTCGGCGGTGCTAGCCAGCCAGTCGCTGCTGGCGGCGAAAACCAGATCGCGAATGATGCCGGTGTGCCCCTTGAAGACGCGCAAGAGCTCGTAGTCGTCGGTGCGCCAGATCTTGACGTCGCGGCTGTCGCCCGCGGCGGCCAGCAGCTTGCCATCGGGCGAGTAGACCACGCGCCGCTGCGCCTTGACGTGGCCCGCCAGCACCTTGACCTGTTCGAGGTTGTCGGCCGACAGGACGAAGACAAGGTGGGGCATGGTGATGGCCACTGCCAGTTCCTTGCCGTCCGGGCGGAACGCGACCGAGTCCACCGGGCCGGGCTCTCCCAGCCGGGTCTGGGCCAGTTGCTTGCCCGTGGCGGCATCCAGTATCTGCAAGCGATCCGGATTCTGGGCCACCGCAAGCTGCGCAGTATCAGCGGTGAAGGCCAGCGTGGCGACGCCGCCGAGTGTCTGCTGCCAGCGGGGCTGGCCAGTTTCGACATCGATCACTTGCAGGCGGTTCTTGGTATCGAACAGGGCAACAAGCTTGCCGTCGGCACTGAAGCGGGCCAGTCGTGCCGGTGCCGCGAATGGCTTGGATGTGTGATTGCCCGCGTTCCAGGTGTGCCGCAGGCCGGCGGCATCGATCCAGGTAAGCCGGTCTGCGTCGAAGCGCCAGGCACGCACGGGCCGCTCGAGTGTAATACTCACGGCGGGCTGGCCCTGCAAGTTTTCGATGACGATGCGGTCGTTGCTGGCAGCGGCAAGTAGATGGCCAGCGGGCGACAGCACGAGCATCGTGGGATCGCTAGCGGGCAGAGTGAACGTGTGGCGATCCTGGCGGCTCAGGCGATAGTACATCCGCCAGGCGAAATCGTGCAGCCCGGGCGGGCAGCGTTCTTCGTCGTTCAAGAGTGCCAGGGCGCGACCCGGATCGGATTCCCACAGCCCGCCCACCTGCGCGAGCTGAATGGTATAGAGCTGGGCGCGCAGTTCGTCGGCCCGGGCCAGGGCATCGGCCTTCAGCTTGCGTTCGTTGTCGGCCACGGCCCGCAGATGCAGTGTGAACAGCACGCCCCCCAGAGCAATCCCGGCCGCGGTCAGCGTGGTGACCAGGATGAGGGCCGCCGCCGCCGGATGCCGACGCGACCACTTCCAGGCTCGTTCCAGCCCGCCGACCGGACGAGCCCGGATCGGTACGCCATCGAGGAAGCGCCGCAAGTCGTCCGCCAGCTCGGCGGCGGTGGCATAACGTTGCCTCGACTCCTTGGCGAGGCATTTCATGCAGATGGTAGCGAGATCAACGGGCAGGCCGGGCTGCAACAAGCGGGGCGCGATCGGTTCGTCGTTGACCACGCGGGCCAGCGTGTTGAGCGGCGTGTCGGCGAGAAAAGGCGGGCGGCCCGTGAGCGTCTCGTAAAGAATGGCGCCGAGGGCATAGATGTCGACGCCCGGCCCGAGCGTGCCGCCGGGCGTGGCCTGTTCGGGGGCCATGTAGCTGGGGGTGCCCGCCAGGGTCGCGGTCTCCAGCGATGCCGCCGGCGATTCCATCAGCCGGGCCAGTCCAAAATCGGCGATCTTCGGGGTGCCCAGGCTCTGCTTGACGTCGGCGGGCTGCAAGAGCACATTCGCCGGCTTCAAATCGCGATGCAGGATGCCCTGCTGATGGGCGTGGGCCATGGCGCGGGCCAGGGTCTCGACCAGCTCGGCCGCGGCGCGCGGCGCTTGCGGCTGCCCTTTGAGCTTGTCGGCGAGGCTGCCCCCCGCGACCAGCTCGAGTGCCAGGAAGGGGCGGCCCTCTTCCTCTCCCACTTCGTAAACCTGCACGATGTTGGCATGCGTCAGGCGGGCGACCGCCTCGGCCTCGCGATGGAAGCGCTCGAGATCGGCCCTTTCCACGTACGGGCCGGTCTGGATCATCTTGATCGCCGTCGGCCGGTTCAGCTCGCGATGGCGGGCGCGATAGACCACGCCCATGCTGCCCCGGGCGATCTCCTCGAGCAGCTCGTAAGCGCGCGGCGCGGCTGTGTCGCGGGCCGACTTGATGTCCGTCGGCTCCTCGGCATTCAACAGGCGGTGGACTTCAAACTGCCCGGTCAGAACGTCGCGATAGTGCGGGAAGCGGGCCAGGTAATCTTCTTCGCGAGGTGTTTGCCCGAGCTGCGCGCAGGTGTCGAACTCGGTGTAGATCAGCTCGACGGCCAGGTCGGGCTGAGCCGCAATCTCGGGCAGTTCGCGCAGCAACTCTTCCGCGGCATGTTCGCGGCCCGCGCGCACTTGCCGCACCAGGCGGGCACAGGCCTCGCGCAAGCGTTGCTCGCCAGTCTCACTGGTTGGCTTCACGAATGCCACGATACCGGAAATCGGCCCGCCATGCCACGCACGCTGGAGGCCTAGCTGGGCGACCCTGACAGGGCCAGCAGCAAGATCAGCAGGGCCATGGCCACGAGCAACAGCCCGGCGCCGATGAGGAGGGCACGCACCAGGAAGCGCGTGAGCCAGCGCCGCAGCCAGCCTTGCGCCTTCTTCTGGGCGAGCCCGTGCAAGCGTTCGCGCAAGGAGGGCTCGAGTTGCCCGCGCGGCACGAGCACCTCGGGGGCCAGATCTCCCACCAGCGGCACGAAACCGGCCAGGGCCAGGGCAAGCTGTCGCTTCATGCTGTAAACAACCACGACATTGCCTTCGCGCAGCTGGGCGGCCGTGCGATAGGCATCCACCGCGCCGACGCAGGCAAGGAGCGCGTAGATGACCATCAGCCCGTAGCCGACCGCCGAGTAGTGCGTGTGGATCTGCCAGTTCCAGTGGGCCAGCAGATAGACGACGAGCAGGAAGAAGCCGCCGCCGCCGAGCAAGAGAAACCAGAGGAGGGCACGCAAGAGCTGGCGATTGTAGAGTTGCCCGGCGCCGGGCACCAGAAGCGAGCCGAGGGCCGCCAGCCACGGTTTCTTGCCCGGCTCGGGCTCGCCCAGGTCGGGCTGCAGCGCCTGCTGCACAAAGGCAAACGATTTCTGGGCCGCTTCGCCCAGCTGAGACCAACGATCGGGTGGTTGTTCGGGTTCGTTCATCTGGTCTTCCCGGCAGCGTTCGCCGGCGCATGTCACGCACTGCGCGAAGAGAATCCCTGGGCATCCAGATGTTAGCCCGGCTGAATCGTCCTTTCAACGAAGCTAACTGCCGGCCCGCGCCTGGAAGCGTTAGACTGGATGCCTGGATCGCCACCCACCTTCGTGCCCGCCTTGAAGGGAGATCGTCATGCTGTCCATCCCGCGCAGCGCTGCAGCACTCGCCGTGACAACCTGCTTGCTCGTGTCGGTCGAGACCTCGGCCCAGGACAAGGAAGCCGGGCTGCACTTCAAGCCCGTGCCCGCCGAGAAATCCGGGCTGTCCCACGTGCTCAACAGCGATCCCAAGCTGGGCATGATCAAGTATCCGTGGCTGTCGCCCCCCGTGGACATTGACGGCGACGGCCACCTGGATGCCATTCTCTACGGCCATCACGGCGGCGGCGCGATGATCTTCCTGGGCAAGGGGGACGGCACCTTCACCTTCGACGACCAGGGCTACGCCAAGCGCTGGGCCTTCGGCGGCCGCGATCCGGTCTGGATCCAGCTGCAGGGGAAGCGGGCCGTCGATGCCATCGGGGCCGAGGGCACCGGCGTTTCGGGCCGAGTCTTCCTCAACGAAGGCAAAGGAACCTGGCGCAAGACCGAGCTCTCGCTGCCCCGCGCCGGCATCGGCGATTATCAACTCATCGATGCGGACGGCGATGGCCTGCATCGCGAGATCTTCGTGTCCACGGCCGGGATCGCAAACCGCGTCAAGCCGCTGCCCGGCGACTGGGCGCGGGCCGGCGACAAGGACTCTCTCCAGGCCGAGGAACTCTGGAGCGCCGAAAAGATCGTGGGCTGGCCCGAGGGACTCGAGAAGGGGCAGGGGGCCGCCCGCGCCGGCTATCGCGACGCCTACTCCGTCGATCTCGACGGCGATCACAAGAACGAGTTGATTGTCCACATCAAGGCTCCCGGCTTCACGCCCACACAGCTTCTTACCTGGGTGCTTGGCCGCGACGGCGCTGCCTGGAAGGACAGCACGGCCGAACGCGGACTGCCCACCGGCACGGGCCACTGGCTCTATCCCGAGGACATCGACGTGGACGGCCATCTCGACCTGGTCGACCTGCACACCGGCCTCTGGTACCGCAATGACGGCAAGGGGCGTTTCGCGGTCAGCCCGCAGCGCGTCTTCGATCCGGAAAATCGCATTGGCCGACTCAAGAAGGCCCTCCCGTGGACCACCGACAATGAACTGCAGTGGCTCGAC
>JBFWSD010000063.1:0-12643 GCA_050248575.1 Gemmataceae bacterium | reverse complement strand
GAGCAAGCGGGCCCCCATGCCGATCAGGCAGCCCGGACCGATGCGGCGGCCGTGCAAGATGGCCCCGTGGCCGACCACGACCCCTTCTTCGATATCGAGCGGCACATTGTGATCGACGTGAACGATGGTGCCGTCTTGCAGGTTCACGCGCGGGCCCAGCGTGATGGGGGCAATGTCGCCACGCAGCACGCACGTGTACCAGATATTCACGCCGGCCGCGAGCGTCACGTTGCCCGTGACGATGGCGCCCGTCGCGATGTAGAAGTCCTTGATCGCCTGCATCAAGCAGCCCTCAGGTTAAGCCGAAGCGAGGCCAGCCATGCCAACGATTGTATAAGACTCGCCAGGTCGGAAAAACAGGCTGTGTGCGGCAAACCCCAGTTCGACAGGTTGGAATGCACGGGTTACAAGAGATGAACCATGGCAATGGAGAAGTAGATGATGATGCCGGTGACGTCGACGAAGGTGGCCACGCTCGGGCTGGAAGCGATGCCCGGGTCGACGCCGACCGCCTTGAAGCCGAGGGGCAGCATCGAGCCAACCAGGGTGCCCCAGACGCAGATGCCGGTGACGGCCTGGGCAATCACGAAAGCAATCTGAAAACGGCCCACGTGTTCGCTGTCGCTCTCGGGCATCAGCGAGACAAACAGGAAGCCGACCAGCCCCAAGGTGGCGCCGAGTGCCAACCCCATCAACAATTCATGACGCAGCACGCGGGCCCAGTCCGACACGGCCACTTCGCCCAGGGCCAAGGCACGCGTGATGAGCGTGACCGCCTGCGAGCCCGAGTTGCCCCCGATCGAGATACACAGCGGAATGAACAGCGTGAGCAGCACCCACAGCTTGGGCTCGATGCGGTCGGCATAGAAGCCCATGGCGCCGAAGGTGAGCAGCTCGGCCACGAACAGGCAGGCCAGCCAGAAGGCCCGCTTGCGCCAGATGGTGACGAAGCGGGCCTCGAAGTAGCCCTCCTCGATCGGGCCGACAGCGCCCAGGCGATGCACGTCTTCGGTGGCTTCCTCGACGACCACGTCGATGACGTCGTCGTGGGTGACGATGCCGACCAGCTTGCCCTTGTCGTCGACGACGGGGATGGCCAGCAGGTCGAAGCGGGCAATCTCGTGGGCCACCGCTTCGCGGTCGTCGTCGACGCGCACGGCGACGATCTCGGTCTCCATGATGTCGCGCAGCAGGGCTTGCCGCCCGGCCAGGATCAGGTCGCGCAGCGAGACCACGCCCAGCAAGCGGCGGTTCTCATCGACCACGTAGATGTAATAAATGGTCTCGCTGTCGGGCGCCTGCAGGCGAAGTTTTTCCAGGGCCTCGCCGGCCGTGATGTTGGCGGGCAGCCAGGCGTACTCGGTGGTCATGAGGGCGCCGGCCGTGTCCTCGCCGTGATGATACAGGCTGGCAATGTCGCGGCGATCGGCCTCGTCTACCAGGCGCAAGAGCGCTTCGGCCACCGTCTCGGGCAGGCTGCGCAGCAAGTCGACGCGGTCGTCGTGCGACATTTGCTCGATCAGGTCGGCCATGTGTTGCCGGCCGGCCCCGGCGACCATCTCGATCTGCCAGTCGGAGTCGAAGTACTCGAAGATCTCGGCCTGCTTGCGGATGTCGACCTGCTGAAGCACGCGCCAGCATTCGTCGACCTCGAAGTCTTCCGAGAGGGTCTCGGCAACGGTGGCCGGGTGCAGCGTTTCACAAAAGGTCTTCAGCCCCTCGAGATCGGTCTCGAGCAGCATCTGGCGGACAACAGGGCCAAAGAGTGGATGAGCCATGCAACAGGGAATGCCTAATGAGTAATGACGAACGCCTAATCAATGACCAATGACGAATGACCATGACGAACGCGACCCCGCAAGGGGTCGCCAGCCCGCGTGTTTGCGTCACTTCACGTCGAGGATCGCGTTGTCGATGAGGCGGGTGGCGCCGAACTTCACGGCGAGGGCGATGAGCACGCGGCCACCCAGCTTGTCGACCGGGCGAAGTGTATCGGCATCGACCACCTCGGCGTAGTCGAGTACCGCGCCGGGAGTGGCCTCGATGCGTGTGCGCAGCAGTTGCCTCACCTTGTCGCCAGCGCGTTCGCCCGCCTCGATGACCCGCCTCGCTTCCTGCAACGAGCGCGACAACGCCAGCGCGTGCTGACGCTGGGAAGGGTCAAGATACTGGTTGCGTGAACTGAGGGCCAGCCCATCCGGCTCGCGCACGATCGGGCAGACCTGCACTTCCACCGGCACATCCAGATCGTGCACCAGCTGCTCGATGATCCGCGCCTGCTGGGCGTCCTTCTGCCCGAAATAAGCCACGTCGGGCAGCACGATGTTGAACAGCTTGAGGACGATGGTCGCCACGCCGCGGAAGTGCGTGGGGCGGGAAACGCCGCACAGCCCGTCTTGCAAGCCATGCACCTCCACGAAGGTGCAGGCGCCGGGCGGATACATCGTCGCCGCCTCGGGTACGAAGACGAGCTTCGCCCCCTCGGCGGCACAAAGCTCGAGGTCGCGTTCGAGGGGCCGCGGGTAACGGTCGAGGTCCTCGCAGGGGCTGAACTGGGTGGGATTGACGAAGATCGACACGACGACGAAGTCCGTGCCCGCGCGGGCGGCGCGGATCAGGGAGAGATGGCCCGCGTGCAAGGCGCCCATGGTGGGCACGAGACCAATACGTTGCCCGGCGGCCCGGGCCTCGCGGACCTGTTCGCGCACCTCGTCGATCGTCTTCACCACACGCATCAAGAAGTCTCACGGAAGTGGTCAGAAGAAAAAGGCGGTTGTTGTCAGTCCGGGAAAAAAGGGGACAGTCCCCCCGGTTGTTTGTCAGTCCCCTGTTCTCTGTCCATGACAAATGGAGCTTGAAGGCAGACGGGAAAGGTCCTCCTTTTCACGACCTTCAGTCATGCAGGCCGAACAGTTTGCGCAGGGCATTCAGCAGCGTGTGGCCTTCCTTTTCCTCGTCGGCGTCCTGGGCGAGGGCCGAGATCGGCCCGTGCAAGAACTGGTTTTGCAGCAGCCGGAAGGCGCCTTCAACATAGGCCTTGTCGTCTTGGTCGAGCTTGCTGTCGAGTTTTTGCAAGAGCTGGGCAACGATGACCCGGCGCTTGGCCTCGAACTCCTCGGTCAGGCGGGCGATGGTTGGCCCGTGCCGGCGTTTCTTCCAGTCGTTGACGAAGCGGCCCTGCTCGTGGGCGATGATCCCTTCGGCGGCGGGCAGGTGCCTTTCGCGCTCGGCCAGCGTCTGCTCGCGGATGCGCTTCAGGTCATCGATGTTGAAGAGGCAGGTGCGATCGCCGTCGTGGATGGTCGGATCGAAATCGCGCGGCACGGCGATATCGAGGATGACCGACGTGCCGGCGCGGCGGGCGGCAATCTTCTGCCAGCGCGGCCTGGTCATGATGGGCTCCGGGGCCCCGGTGGTGCTGAGCACGATGTCGGCGGCAACGAGTGCTTCATCGAGCTGTTCCCACGGCACGGGCTCGCCGGCGCAGCCCCGCGCGACTTCCTCGGCCTTCGCCGGGCTGCGATTGGTGACCAGGATTCGCTTGGGCTCGAGGCTGCGTAGATGACGCAGCGTGAGTTCGCCCATCTTGCCCGCGCCGATGACCAGGATCGTCTTGTCGCCAAAGTGGCTGAAGACCTGGCGAACGTAGTCGACGGCGGCGCTGGAGACGGAGACGTGCCCCTTGGCGAGGCCGGTCTCGCTGCGGACGCGGCCCGAGACCAGCCGCGCGTGCTGAAAGAGCGTGCGCAGCACCGGGCCGACGGTCTTCTGTTGCTCGGCCAGCTCGACGGCGCGGCGGACCTGGCCGGCGATCTGCCCTTCGCCCACGATCAAGCTGTCGAGACTGGCCACCACGCGAAACAGATGGCGAACGGCGTCGGCCTGGCGGTAGTGATAGAGGCTCGCCCCGATCTGGTCGGCGGGCAACTCGTGGAACTCGGAAAGAAACTCGGCGATCAGCCCCGCCTCGAGCGGCACGGGCGCCGCCAGCCGCGCCAGATAGAGCTCGACCCGATTGCAGGTGCTGACGATGACGGCTTCGCAGCCGAAGCGGATGTTGAGCTCATCGAGGGCGCGGGGCAGCATGCGCTCGTCGAACGCCAGCCGCTCGCGCAAGTCGAGCTCGGCGGTCCGGAAACTGCAGCCTACCACGAGGAGCATCATGGGAATGACTAGGGACTAATGCCTAAAGAATGCCCAATGCCTAATGTTCCTCGTTCCCACGCTCTGCGTGGGAACGCATCACCACGCCGCTCCGCGGCGTGAACGAGCCGCGACCTGCCTCTTGATATCACAGCCCGAACTGGTGCGTGGGGGCCGTCAGCGTCGCAACCAGCAGCCCGAAAGCGAGGATCGTCAAGAAGGCGAGGCGGCGGCCACTCAGGTGCACCCAGTAACGCAGATACAACAGCGACGCGAACACGATCCACAGCACGACCACGCCGAATACTTTTGGGTTGGTCAGCCCGCGCAGGCCGGCATCGCCCTGGATGAGCAGCCCGGCGCCCACCAGGAAACCGGCCGTGAGCAGCGGAAACGCCAGGTTGATGGCGCGGCGGTTCATCTCTTCGAGCCGTTCCAGGCTCAACAGTTGCAGCCCCTGGCCGGGAGGCACCTTGGCCCGCAGTCGTCGCGCCTGCACCAGGTACATGATCGAAGCGATGAATCCGATGCTGATGCCGACGGCGGCCAGCAGCAGCAGCATGCCGTGCAACCATCCCCAGTAGTACTTGAGCCCGTCGGCCGAGATGAAGCCGCTCTCGTTGCTGCCCGGCTGCGGCGAGAACAGGGCCGCAATCAACACCAGCCCGAAGACCAGCGGCAAGACAAACACTCCCCACGCGACCTGCGCGTGATGGATGGAACCGAACAGGTAGAAGACCGCCAGGATCCAGGCCAGGAACAGGAGCGAGCCAAACTGCGACGACAGGGCGGGCTGCTGCACCACGAGAAACAGCGTATGGGCCAGCAAGCCGGCCGCGGCGAACAGCAACCGGAGGACGTTTTTCACCGGCCCTTTGCGGACCAGCTGCATGAGCTCCAGCCCGAGCGCCACGCCGTAGCTGGCCGCAAAACAGAACAGGGTTATCTTGTCGTACGGCATGGTAGCAGTGGCATGGTAGCAGTGACCAGTGGCCAGTGATCAGCAGCCCAAGATCAGTGTTGGCCCACTTAACAATGGTAGCGAGGAACGTCATTTCCCGCCATAGACATGACGCTGGCCACTGGCCACTGCTCACGCACTGCTCACTCGAGGAGCTTGTGTTCGCTGAGGCGGAAAGTACGCACCGACAGTCCGGCTTCGCTGGCAGTGGTCACGGTGTGTTCCACGGGCAGGTCCCACTTGCCCACGCGCTGCCAGCGGTCTTGCACCGTCTCGGTGCGCAGCAGCTTGCCGGTCCTGGGCTGCCAGTATTGCACGGTGTAGCTCTGGGGCAGGAACTCGCCGTCGGCGTTCTTGACGTTGTCGAGAATGGTGATCGTCATGTTGAAATCGTCGGTGAAGCGATTGACGACGAGGATCTGCCTGTCCTTGACGCGGTAGCTCGAAGCGAAACGGCCGCCGTCGAAGAGGAGCAGGCGGCCGAGCGGATGGTTGAGGTCATCGTCGGCGAAGCGCAGCACGGGCGGCTTGCCCCGCCGCGGCGAGGCGCGGCGATGCAGCACCAGCGATTCGAGCTGTTCCTGTGCCCACGGGGTGGCCACTTCCTCGAAGGTGCCGAGCGTGACCTTGCCCGTGGCGTCAATGGAAAGCGTTCCCGCGAACGGGCGGCCATCCACCTGCCCCTTGATGGCGGCACTGAAGCCTGGCAGGTCTTGCCACCTGGAGCGGGCTGCCAGCGCATCCTCGAACAGCTTCACGGCGGCAGGATCGGCCCCTTCCGCGGCCAGGGGCCAGGTGAACGAAAGCGTGGCAAACTCGCGCACCTCTTCGTACTTCTTGCCCGCGTGCGTGCCCGCTTCCTTGTAGAAATTCGGGAAGTAGACGGAATGGATGCCCGGCGCGGCCGGCTTCCACAGGGCCTGGCCCTTGTCGTCGGCCTTGAACTTCTTGCCCTCGAGCTTGGCGTCGACCGTATTGAACTCCGCGCCGGGCAGCGGCTTGCCCTGCCGCAGCGCGGTCAAGCGCAACTGATCCCCCACCACCTCGGCGACGATCTCGATGGGCACCTTGTCCGACGGCGTGAACTTCTTGAGCTCGTCCGGATCGCCGGCGATGGCCTTGGGATGATGGCGGAGCAGGAAGGGCGTTTTCTCGGGCCGGGCCAGCACACCGTAGGTCAGGCTGCCGACCACGCTGAGCGAACCCGACACGGGCAAGTTGGCGCGCAGGCGATCGCTGCCTTTGTGAGTTTCGAGGGGCTGCCAGTCGCCCGGCCTGGTTTGCAGCCACAGCTTGGTGGGGGCGATCTTCTCGGTGAAGCGCGGATCGCCGGCGCGGGCGAGTTCGCTGAAGTAGACCTCGGCGGCGCGGCCCGCCTCTGCGGGCGGCCCGATGCGGACGAACAGGAAGTGGCCGCGCGCATCCGCCGCCGCCAGGTTGAGAAGGATGGACCCCAAGAGGAATGCCTTCGCAAGCCAGCGCAGCTTGAAGGATTCGGGCTGCAACCCGCGCCGGATCTTTGCCCGCGTCGACGGCGTCGTCGAACTCCGCTTGACGTCAGCTGCCAGATCATCGTCGAAAGAACCGTCGCCGCATCGAGCCATCTCGATCTCCCATCGTCAGGTCAAGGCATGACGACCACACTCATCCGGTGCAAACATCCAGATGCCAGCCCGGCCGTCGACCTGTAGTCTAGCAGCCGAAACGACCGCGCCCAGATAGATTGGCTGCAACTCCGAATGACGAGTCGCCGAAGAAGTACCTCAAAAAAAAGAGAAATCTGGGCTAGCAGTCGACGAACCCCTTGCACACTTTTGCTTGCACACCGACGGCCTTGGTCGTTTCGCTCCTGTGGGAGTTGCAACATCTCGAGTTAAGGCGAAAATCGCCGTCTTCCAGGTGTGCAAGTGTGCAAACCGCACGTCCCCGCAAGCAGCGCTCCGCGCAGCTGCTGCGCTGAACCGCACCCGAACAATCCGCGTGCCGTTCTCAGGAGTGGTGCGTTTCACCTGTAATTCTGCGCCGGGCACGGAATACGTACGTGTCCCCTGTGTCTGTCTGGCTGCGCGCAGAGATCCCCTGCGTCGTTGTTGACACCTGCGCGGAAATGGGAATCAGATCAGTTGACGGATGGGCCGCCCTTCCGGGATCAGCTCGATGGGCCGGCCGTCCTGGGCGTTGTACCAGGTGTCGAGCGGGATGCCGAGGGCATGATAGATGGTGGCGGCAAGGTCCTGCGGCGAGACCGGGCTGTCGACCACGACTTCGCCCAGCGGGCTGGTGGCGCCCACGACCTCGCCTCTCTTGATGCCGCCGCCGCCCAGGCAGGCCACGCCCGCGCTGGCCCAGTGATCGCGCCCCGCCGAGGGATTCACCTTCGGCGTGCGGCCGAAATCGCCGAACCAGACCACCAGCGTGCTGTCGAGCAGCCCGCGGTCGTGCAGGTCTTGCAGCAGCATCGAATAGGCGCGGTCCAGCACGGGCAGCTTGCGTTCCTTCAGGCTGCGGAAGTTGTTCTGATGGGTGTCCCAGCCGCCGTCGGTGACGGTGACGAAGTGGACGCCGCTCTCGATCAACCGGCGGGCCAGCAAGCACGACTGGCCGAACATGTTGCGGCCATACGCGTCGCGCAGCTTGGGCGTTTCCAGGTCGATGTTGAAGGCGCGTTTGGCCACGGGAGAGGTGATCAGCCCGTGCGCCTTGGCGTAGAACTCGTCGCGGGCCTTGACCGTCTCGGAGCTTTCCTCGATGTCTTTCTGGTATTCATCGAGGGCGTTGAGGGTGGCGAAGCGGCGTTCGAGCCGTTTGCGGGCCGCCTCGCCCGGCAGGCTCAGATCGCGCACCGAGAAGTTGCGGTTGTTCGGATCGTCGGGGACTTCAAAAGGATTGAACTGTTCGCCGAGGAAGCCGGCCACGCCGCCGTTGAAGCGGCGGTCGATGGAGCGGCCCAGCTGCACGAAGGGGAGCATGCCGTTCTTGTAGCCCCGCTCCCGGGCGATGACCGAGCCATAAGTGGGGAAGGCCATCGCGGAATTGAACTTGTGCCCGGAGAGCATCAGGTGATCGGCGACGCCGTGGCTGCCGTTCTGCGGATCGTGGCCGCGGATGATCGAGTACTTGTCGGTCTGCTTGGCGAGCAAGGGCAGGTGCTCGCTGATGCGGATGCCGGCGAGCGTGGTGGGGATGGTGCTGAACTCGCCGCGGATCTCGCTGGGTGCCTCGGGCTTGGGGTCAAACATGTCGATGTGGCTGGGCCCGCCCTGCATCCACATCAAGATGCAGTTGATCTGCTTGCGTGGCGTTTCGGCCCGCGCTTGCTGGCGGAAGAAATCGGCCAGCGTGAGGCCAAGGGCAGACAGCCCGCCCACCTGCACGAAGCGGCGGCGGCTCATGCCCGTACAATCGGAGGATCGGCCCGTGGTGAGATTCAACATCCAACTTCCCCCCAAGCAAGGCAGGCAGGCGACATCTGGCAGGCAACCCGGTAGGTTGTTGATTAAAGCTTCCCCGGAACAGGCCAACAAGTCAATCAGATTTCTGTGTTTCTGTGATTCTTGATCACCCGGCTATTGGGGCATCTGCCCTCAAAAGCCACTTCCTTCAAGCCCAACCCAATCGCGACATGACCTACCGCGATGCAGAACACAACGGCGGTACCGGAATCTCCCCAACTTCGCGGCGCCAGCAAGCACCCTCCCACCCCTCGTCGCCACCGCGAGGTGTGCTTGGACTAAGAGTCGGCTGAAAGGACTCGCTGCTGCACCTTACATCTGCCAGATTTGCAAACTCACTCTCAGCATCAGCGTTTTAGAGCGTCGATTATTTTGCTATTGCTTCCCGAAAAAATGCAGTCGTCCGCCAAATTAGATATGTCATTCTAGTTGACTATTTATCAATATAGTCGTAACCTAGTTTAGGTGCGGTGGGTGTTTCTAAACACTTGTTTGGAGGGGCACTTCATGCCGAAGGAGGCGAAAATTGGGAAAACTTGCCAAAACCCTCGGTGCGGAAAGAAGATTGCCAGCAGGTCGTCGGAGTGTCCTTTCTGTGAAACGATGCAATTGCCGAAGAAGATCGGAGATGCCCTCTCGTCGCAGCCGAAGAAAAAATCCGTCGAGGAGAAGATACTCGCTGTGATGAGTTCAGTCCCGAAAAGACCCAAGCAAATCAAGAAGGAAGCTGGCACGGGGAGTGTCTACCGCCCTCTTCGTGGTCTAATTAAGAAAGGTCTGGTAAGAAAACTGGAGGGCGATCTGTACGTATTGGACAATGGTTCTGCGACGGTCGAGACGAACGGACTGCCATCGGCAAAGGAACAACCTGCGACCATTGAAGAGTTGCTGACAGAGAAGAAGAAACTACGAGCCAGACTTGACGCGATCGATGCTGAAGTAAAGGCGAAACTAAAGGAAATCCAGATACAGATTGACGAGCTAAAATGAGGCGAGCGAGTAAGATCGGACAATTCCATTGAGATCGGACTATTGTGGTACGACAGTTAATTAGATTTCAATTGCCCACCCATTGATACAGGGCCGCCGCGGGCGTCTCGGCGATCAGCTTCCATTCCTTGTTCCGGCTCCGGAAGTAGGCATCGAGGGCCGTGCCGGGCTGGGTGAGGGCCAGTTCGAATCCAAACCGGCTGAGCCAGTCCCCGATCTTCTTGTCGCTTTCCGGATCACGGATGAGGCGGGCCTCGTTGTACTCGAGCAAGAGGTCGCGGCCGAACAGCTCGCAACGGTCGTCGATGAACACGCGCAGGTTCGGGGCGTGATAGATGACGAAGCCGCCGAAGTTCAGGTCGTTGAAGATGGGCGTGCCTGGCGGGCGGAGCGTGCCCGCTGCGTCGTAACGCAGATACGGTTCCAGCCCGACCGGGGACTCGCGGGGGTCAAAACGAGCCCAGCCCGCGCCGACGACGGGCACCTGTGTGCCGCTCACTTGCAAGAGAAAGGCCGCGGCGACGACCAGCCCGGGCACGAGCCACGCGGTGGCGGGCACACGCCGACGCGGCGCATCTTCGCGGGGCGGGACAAACAGGTCGCTGCCGCTGGTGACGATGCGCCGCGCGAGGGCCGTGTGCGGAAAGACATCGGCCAGCGCCAGCACCGCCGCCACCGCGAACAGCGAAGCGTGGCGGATGCGGCCCGTCGCCAGGTAGAACCAGACGAGGGGCAACAGCCAGGCCACGCGTAGCTGCCGCCGCGGGCGCACGGTCAGCAGCACGAGCACATAGGCCGCGGCGAGCGCTAGCGTGACCAGGCCGTCGGCCTCCGCGGGCTCGAGCGGCTTGTGCTCGATGATGATCTCGGTGAGTTGCGGCAGCCGCATGATCTCGAGCCAGACGGCGGGCAGTTCTGCGCCATAGGGATTGCAGAACGCGGCCAGCCCGCAGGCCACGATCAAGAGTCCCAGCACGGGCACGTCGCGCCAGCTTCGCAACGGAGAGTCGAGGCCGATGACCTTGAAGGCGATCCAGCCGGCGAGGGCCAGCCCGAGCGTGGCCACGCCGCCGAGCATGCCGCCGTGCAGGTTGGTCCACAGCGCATAAACGGGCACGAGCCAGAAGAGCCGGGCCAGGCGCAGGCGGCCCATCTCGAAGTCATCGATGGCCGCGCAGGTGATGGCGAAGAAGACGAGCGTGGCCAGGTGGGGCCGCACGTGGAAGTGCGAGGCACTCACCGAGACGGCCAGGATGGTGATGGCCGCCGCGAGGGTCCATTGAAAGCCGGCCCGCATCAGGCGATGGGCGATCCAGGTGTAGAGCAAGGCCAGCAAGGTGACGGTGGCGAGGAGCAGCGAATCCCAGCCGGCCAGGCGATGCAGGAGGGCCATGCCGAGCTCGCCGAGCCATTGATGGGGCAGCCACGGTTGCCCGCCGCGCGTGACGCTGAAGGGGTCGGTATGAATGAGGCGGTGTTGGTCGAGCATGATCTGGCCGACGCGGGTGTGCCAGAGCGTGCCCGGATCGCGAAAGAGGCGCGACTGCCCGACCACCATGAGAAAGAGCCACAGGGCCAGGAAGATGCCGCTCTCGGCCGACCAGAATCGTCGCAGCAGGTTCGCCATCGAGGTAAGCATACCTCACGGCGAGGAGGAGGCGGAAGTAGCCTGGAGCGGTCGTCGTGGGACCTTCACTCGAACTCCCAGATGTGTATTACCTGGACGAGTCGGTCTGCGGAGGAAAAACGAAAGAGCACGCCAAGTGGAGAGGAAAAATGAATGCGTGTCCCGTCTGGACGAGATTCACCAACTTGTTCAGGATCTCTGCCCAGTTCCTGATCGAGCAAGTGGACAGCGCGAGTGACGGAACTGCGTCGGCTGGAATCGAGCCAGAGTGAAGTGAGTTCCTGTTCGGCCGCGGGGAGATAGGTCACCGTATAGTTCATGACCGCTTTTCCAGGTCGGTCATGATATCGGAAAGGGAGCGGCCGCCGCCCTGCTGGAGGCGCCGCTGCACCTCTGCCTCATCGATCGACGGGCCCCGCCGCGCTCCGGACACAACTGGTTGGAAATGTCCCAGCACTCGACCTTGTTCGTCCGTGAACCTGGTAACCTCGCTCAGTTCCCCAAGCTTGATTCTGAGGCTGGCATCGACCACGATCGTGTTCATTGCTGATCTCCAGGGGCCCATCCGGATCTTACACCGTTGGCAGCAGGCATACAACCGGTGTGAAGCGTGTCCATGCTCGAGAAGCACACGGCGGCGGGCTGGCGAAGCCGGGCAGTTTCGGAGACATCCTGGCCGATTGGGTTTGCATCCCGGGCCGCTTCTCGCTATCTAGCGGACGGCGAGAACCGTGGTCTCTTTTTCGGATGCCGACATGGACGAGAATAGCCCTGTCATTCATGAAGTCGAGACGTTGACCTGGTTGCTGATCGATCAGGAGATCAGCCCGGCGCAGTTCGATCGGCTCGAGGAATTGATGGCCACGAACCCGGCAGCGCGGCAGCGCTACCAGTCCATTCTGCAGCTCGATACTTTGTTGCACGCGCATTTCGCGGCGCTCAAGCAGCCCGCGCAGGTTCCGCCCGACGCCCGGGCCGCCTGAACCGCCCGCTTCATTTCACCAGCCGGAAGAAAAGTTCCTCCAGATCCCTGGCTTCGTGCTTCTCGAGCAGCTCGGGCAGGCTGCCCTGGGTGAGGATGCGCCCCTTGTGGATGATGGCAAGCCGGCCGCAGAGCTTCTCGGCCTCGCGCATGATGTGCGTGGAGAGCAAGATGCACTTGCCCAGGTCGCGCAGGCGTTCGATGTTCTGCAAGACGGCGTGGGCGACGAGGACGTCGAGCCCGGCGGTGGGCTCGTCGAAGATGAGCACGGGCGGATCGTGCACGATGGCCCGGGCCAGGGATGTCTTCTGCTTCATGCCGGTGCTGAGCTTGGCCCCCAGCACGATGCGGAAGACGATCAGCTGCAAGAGCTCGAAGACCTCTTCCATGCGGGCGCGGAGCGGCGCGCCGGTCAGCCCGTTCAGCTTTGCATAGAACTCGACGAACTCCCACGAGGTCATGCGGTCGTAGACGCAGGTGCTGGCCGA
>JBFWSD010000062.1:0-12683 GCA_050248575.1 Gemmataceae bacterium | reverse complement strand
GGTTTCGCATGAGTGGCCCCTATTTGCATGAATGGTGGCTGTATCTGCTGCCGCACCTTTTTCTTCGATGCCTTGCTGACTCCTTGACCTTCCCATTACTTTGGCTGTTTTGGCAAATCCAGCCGCGTATGGTTTCTTCCCCTTTTCTCACCGTCCCATTTCTTCCCCCGCGGCGAGGTCGTGCGCAGCGGGGGCGGATCGCATGCGGAGGCTGATTGTAACGTCGACCTGGTTGTGGCTGTGAGTGACTCGGGGTAAAGAATAGACGGGATGTTGTGCGACTCTCGTCCCATTGACAGACACATCAAGCTGCCAGTCTAGCAAGCTGACATTGGCGACCTCGCCAAGGAATAGGCTGGACGAGCCCGCAACCTTTTGGGGCCTAATAGGAAAGGACACTTTTCCATCAGGCCCGGTCTGCTCTGATAGCGATGCGGCAGAGGAAGCAAGATCAATCCTGGCGCCGGATACCGGCTTGTCGTTTGGATCAAGCACGGTGCAGTTCAGCTGCACGTCGCGCACGTCGATCCAAAGCCGTTGTCGTGCAACGAACTCAAGCATCAGGCACAAGAGGGCAAGTCCCAGAAGGTAGGTTGTCCGCCACACTTGGAGCCTCGCGATTCGCGCGTACGAGGGTCACTCGAACGCCCAGACTTCGAGGCGGTCGGAGCAGGCAGTGACGGCTTCGATGCCCGTTTTGGTGAGACAGAGGCGATGGATGTTGCCCGCCGACTTGTGCCGCTGGGCCGCGGGCAGCGTCGCTTTCTTGTCCTTCTCCTTGGGCGCCTCGGGCTGGCGGTCGGTGGGCCACATGGCCAGGAAATCGGTGCCGCCCCCCAGGAGAATCGGTTCGCCCGGATGATAGACGAGATGATTGATGAGGCCGTTGCCCTTGCCATCGGCCGTGTAGTGGAAGTCGGGCTTGCGCCAGTCCCAGATCTCGGCGAGCGACGGGCCGCCAATGCCGTCGACATTGCCGATCTGCCCGACGCCGCCGACGGCCAGCTCTTTGCCGTCGAGTGTGAAGGCGAGCGCGCGGATGCCGCCAATCGAACGCTTGCGCTGGCGCGGATCGTACGTGTAGAGAATGGGCACCTGGAAGTTGCTGACTTGCTTGCCCGACGCGAGATCCCAGACGCGCACGTCGCCAATGCGGTCGCCGCTGGCAATGTGCTTGCCGTCCGGGCTGATGGCCACCGCGTAGAGGGCGGTGACGAAGCCTTGCGGCGTGCGCGTGGCGTGGCCCGCCAATGAGTGCAGCAGCTTGCCCGTCTTCGCGTCCCACACTTTCACCAGCATGTCGTCGCCGACCGAGACGAGCTGCTTGCGGTCCGGGGTGGCGACCAGGTCGCGGATCCAGCCCGCGTGCGCCTTGATGGTGCGCACGGGCTTGCCGTTGGCCGGGTCCCACCAGATGAGCTGGTGGTCGTAGCTGCCCGAGACGATGAAATCGTCGAGGGCCGCCAGCGCGGACACATAGTTATTGTGCTTCTTCCAGACGCCGGTGGGCTCGACCTTCTTTTCTTTCAGGTCGAAGGCATGGACGGCATAGTCGTCGCTGCCCGCGTAGACCTGGCCCGCGGCGTCGAGGCAGAGGGAATAGAAAGTGCCCTTGTGGCTGAGGCTGGTCTTCACCTTGGCCTTGGCGGGATTGACGGGCATGAGAAGCTCCACCTCGAGTTTTTCGAGAGTGTTCGTTGTTGGTGTCTGTTGAATGATCCGGGTCAAACCCGAACATCGAACATTCAACTTCGAACGAACAGGATCGCGAACCCAGGTCAGGCCAGTACGCTCTGGATGGGCTCGGTGTGTTCGGGCACTAGCGGGATGGGCCGCGGGCCAAGGTAGTAGTTCTTGTTCGGGTTGATGCCGACGGCCTTGTAGATGGTGGCGACCACTTCCTCGGCGCCGACCTTGCCCGCGGCGACGGTGTTGCCATCCGCGTCGGTCTTGCCGTGGACGACGCCCCCCTTGATGCCGCAGCCCGTGAACGAACAGGACCAGGCGGAGGCGAAGTGATCGCGGCCCACCGTGCGATTGATCTTGGGAGTGCGGCCGAACTCGCTGAGAGTGACGACCAGTGTGTTTTCGAGGAGTCCGCGTTGCTGCAGGTCTTCCAGGAGCGTGCTCATCACGTGATCGAGCTCGCCGACCAGTTCGCGATGGCTCTCGAAGTTCTCGGCGTGGCTGTCCCACCAGGCGCGGGCCACCTTGACCATGGGGACGCCCGCCTCGATCAGGCGGCGGCCGATCAGCGCGTGCTGGCCAAAATCGGTGCGGCCGTAGCGATCGCGCACCGCGGCGGGCTCGCGTTCCAGGTCGAAGAGGGCATCGGACTTCATCAGCCCGCGCACGCGTGCGTAGGTGCTGTTGTAGCCCTCCACCTCGGGAGCCTGCCGCGTGCGATCGAAGCGGTCGCTGAGATAACGGCGCAGGTCCTCGCGTTCGTGGTGTTCGCTGGCGGAAAGCCCCTCGGGCAGGTCGATATTCTCGGGCTTGAGCCCGCGTTCGAGGCTCATGGCGGCATAGCGGCCCCCCAGGAAGCCGGGGGTGGGCCGACCGTTGCGTTGCCCTTCGGTGGCGAGATAGAGCGAGACGTATTCGGGTACCTGGCTGTCGCGTTCGCCCAGTTCCTTGGCGACGACGGCGCCGAAGTTCGGATAGTCGACGGCGGGCTCGTCGCGGCGGCCCTTGAGCATCAGCTTGGAAGCGCCGCCGTGATCGCCGATGCGGGTATCGAGCGAGCGGACGAGGCTGACCTGCTTCATCCACTTCGACATCTTCGGCATGAGCTCGCAGATGCGCGTGCCGGGCACGGCAGTCTGGATGGACTTGAAGGGGCCGCCGGTGGGGCGGCCCGGCTTGGGGTCCCAGGTTTCGAGCTGGCTCGCCCCGCCCGCCAGCCAGAGCAGCAGCACTTGCTTCTTGCGCTTGCGGACCTCGTTGGCCCAGAGGGCATGGAAGGGGGATTCGAGCCCGGCGAGGCTGACGCCCAGCGCGGAGGCGAGTCCGCCCTGCAAGAACAGCCGGCGGTCGATGTTGTGTTCCGGCGAGCCGCAGCCTAGCTTCCTGGAACGAGCCATCGGGATTCTCCTGCAGCGGGGGGTCAATGATTGAAGCGGAACTCGGCGGAGGCCATCAGCGCCCAGACCAGCTGGCCGCACGCTTTGGCGCGGTCCTTGCGGCCCGCCAGCCATTTGACGAGGAACGTCTTCTCTTCAGCCTGGGGCGCCCTGCTCAGCACGGACCAGACGGCCAGTTCCACGGCCTCGTCGTCTTTCAGGTCGGCCAGGCGGGCCACCAGGTTCTTGCCCGCGGGCACGAGCAGCTTCTGCACGTCGGCATGATTGGAGACGAACAGAGCCTCGCCCGCGCTCGATTGAAAGCGTTCCGTGCGCTCGTCGAAGAGGCGATGGCTGAGCAAGCCGCCCGCGCGGCCCTCGAGCTCGAGATAGCGCTTGCCACGCTCTTCGTCGTTCCTGGCCGAGGCGAACGGATCCTCGCCCGTGGCCAGGATGATCGACAGGGCAAACTGATTCGGCGAAAGGGGCCTGAGCTGGGCCATGGCAAAATCGCTGTCGCGCGGACGGTCTTCGCCCGGGTGCACGCTGGCTAGCTGATAAACGCGGCTGGAAACGATGCTCGCCACCACGCGATCCAGATCGAACCTGGCCGCGGCAAAGTCCTCGCCCAGATACTCGAGCAGCTCGGGCACCGCGGGGCGGTTGCCGGCGTGCATCTGATCCACGGGAGCGACCAGCCCGCGGCCCATGAAGTAATCCCACAGCTTGTTGACCAGGGCCCGGCGGAAGAACACCTTGTCTTCCAGGGCCGTTTCCACCAGGTAACGGCGCCGCTCCACCTTCTTCTCATCCGGGTCGATCACCTTGCTCGACAGGAACATCAGCTTGGCCGTTCGCTTCTCCCCCTTGGTGGTGGTGAAGGTGACGTCGGCCGCTTTCTTCTCGGCGATCTGGTCCTTGCCCTTGCCCTTGGCGGTGCGATTGAAGAAGGAGGCCATGCCGTAGTAGTGGTCCTGTTTCCAGTCGGGCACGAGCGGATGGTCGTGACACTTGGCACAGCTGACGTCGACGCCGAAGAAGACGCGGGCCGTGTCGTTGGTCAGGTCGTCGAGCTTGCCCAGGCGCTTGAGCAGGAAGCGATCGGCCCCCTTCTGATCGGGGCGGTCCCACGGGCCGAGCAGCACATCGCGGAAGATGTCGTCCCACGCTTGCCGCCGCGCCAGCGCGCCGCGCAAGTAGCGAATGAACTCGGCGTCGCCCGCCTGATCGAGCTGGATGATGCCGTCGAGGACGGTGGCCAGGTGCAGATGATACTCGGACGACTCCATCAGACGGGCAATGGCCCGGGCACGCTTGTTGGCTTTCGAATCAGCGGCGAAGGCGCGAGCTTCTTCGTAGGTCGGGATGCGGCCCGCGAGGTCGAGGGCGATCCGCCGCAGGAAGGTGGCGTCATCACAGAGTGCGGCCGGTTTGAGGGCAGCCCCTTGCCAGTAGCGGGCTGTCAACGCATCGATCCTGGCGGCAACCTGCGCAACGTCAGCCGGCGGCTGGGCTGGAGCCTGAGCGGGCAAGGCAACGGTCAACGCCACAAGAAAACTGGCAGCCATGGTGGGTCCTCCAGGGAGGGACCGGCGGGCAGGCAGACAAACCCCGGAACGCCGCCGCACAGGCGGGCTGCACCGAGGGGGAGGATGCTCCTTGAGTGTAGTTGGATCGGTGGGGAATGCAAGCGGAAACGCGGGTGTTCACGGGGATGCGGGCCGCGCCCCGGCCAACGGATTTCCTTAGCATTGCCCGCACGCGCGCTTTACCATCCACGCATGCAACCGCCCAGGCAGTCACTGTTCACCTCGGTCCCTGCCTTCGTCGCCGAGTTGAGCCGCCTTCATTTGCTCGAAGCCAGCCAGCTCGAACAAGTCATCCCCGCGGCCGACAGCCCCGAACAACTGGCCGGCGCGCTGATCCAGCGCGGCTGGCTCACTCCCTACCAGGCCGACTCGCTCTTCGAGGGCAAAGGGGACGAACTGCTTCTCGGCGATTTCGTTCTGCTCGAACGTCTCGGCCAGGGAGGCATGGGCACCATCTACAAGGCCCGTCATCCCGACGGTCACTTCGTCGCCATCAAGATCCTTCGCCCCGAACGGATGAACAGCGTCGAGGCGGTGCGCCGCTTCTATCGCGAAGTGCGCATCGCTTCCAAGCTGTCGCATCCGAACGTGATGCCGGCATTGGCGGCGGACCAGGTGGGCGACCGCCACTTCTTCATCATGGATTATCTCGAGGGGATCGACCTCGATAGGCTGGTGCGCGAGCGTGGCCCGTTGCCCGTGGGCCGCGCCTGCTTGTATCTGAAACAGGCGGCCCTTGGCTTGCAACACGCGCATGAGCACGGGCTGGTGCATCGCGACATCAAGCCGTCCAACCTGTTCGTGACGGCGTCGCGCGATCCCGCGCCTGGCGGCACGCGGCGACACGATCCGCCCGGCGCGGCAACGCCGCCGCGCGAATCGAGCACCGGCGTGCGCCGCGGCGGGCAGATCAAGGTCCTCGACCTGGGCCTGGCCCGCGTCCAGACCGGCGATGTCAGTACCCAGGTGCTGACCAAGCAAGGGCTGGTGATGGGCTCGCTCGATTTCATTGCCCCCGAACAGACGCTCGATTCGCATCACGTCGACATTCGTGCTGACCTCTATAGCCTGGGCTGCACGTTCTACTTCGCGCTGACGGGGCAGGTTCCTTTCCCGGGGGGAACGGCCTCCGCCAAGCTCGTGCAGCATCAGAAGGATACCCCGGCGCCGATCGAGGAAGCGCGGCCCGAGGTGCCCCCGGACGTGGCGGCCATCATTGTCAGGCTGATGGCGAAACAGCCCGCGCAGCGTTTCCAGACGCCAGCGGCCCTGGCGGTGGAACTCGACACGATCCTCAAACAAATCCCGCTGGAGGAAGAAGAGGACGAGACACCTTCGTCGTCCGACGAGGCGTGGGACAACTCGCCCACGGTCTGGTACCATAAGACGCCAACGATGCGGGCCAGCCAGCTCGTGGAAGCCGTGGCCGAGGCGGCGGGCGGGGAGAAAGAAAAAGTTTCCGAAGCCGCTCCGAGCACGCCGCCCGAGAAAGCGAGGGAGGAACTACCAGCGCCGCGTCGGCCGTCGTCGCGGCTGCCCGGGCTGATCCTCCTCGCCTTCATCATCGCCTTGACCATCTACCTGATCCTGACCTTCCTTTACATGGAATGGCCGATCCGATCGACTTGAGGTGAACATGTTCGAGGGCAAGCTGCTGGGCATCTATGTCGCCGCCGCAAAGACCGCCGATCTGGTGGCGGTCGAACAGGTCGAGGCCAGCCTGGGGCGCGGCCTGGAGGGCGATCGTTATTGCGTGGGAGCGGGCACCTTCAGCAAGCCCGACCAGGTCGATCGGGAAGTGACCCTCATCGAGATGGAGGCACTCGAGGCGCTGGCCCGCGAAGAGAACATCGAGCTCAGCCCGGGCAAGGCACGCCGCAACCTGGTCACGCGCGGCGTGCCCCTCAATCATCTGGTCGGCCGCGAGTTCACGGTCGGCGAAGTCAAGCTGCGCGGCATTCGCCTGTGCGAGCCCTGCAAGCACCTGGAGAAGCTGACCCAGACCGGCGTGATGAAGGGATTGATGCATCGCGGCGGTCTCCGCGCCCAGATTGTCAGCCCGGGCACGTTGCACACCAACGACCCGGTTCGCCCTGCCTGAAACACCCACCACCCCACACACCTGTTTCGAGAGGGAGAGAGTCATGCCAAGACAGACGCATCGTCGCGATTTCCTGAAGACCGCTGCCGTTGCCAGCGCCGGCTTCTTCGTGAGCGGCACGCCGGCGGCCGATGAGAAACAGAAACTGAAGTTCGCGGTCATCGGCGTGGGGGGCCGCGGCTCGGCCGGCGTCGGCCCGGGACTCGGCGAGAACCTTGTCGCCGTCGCCGAGGTCGATCCGGGCAAGCACGCCCGCAATTCGATCGAGCGCATCCAGAAAGACTCCCCGGGCACCAAGATCTACACCGACTTCCGCAAGTTGTTCGACGCGCACAAGGACCTCGACGCCGTCTGGGTGGGCACGCCCGACCACACGCACTTCCCGGCGTCGATCCGTGCTCTCGAGCAAGGGGCCGGCGTCTATTGCGAGAAGCCGCTCACCCACAATATCTACGAGGCCCGCAAGCTCCGCGAGGTCGCCGCCAAGAAAAAGGCGCCCACGCAGATGGGCAATCAGGGCCACTCCAGCGATTCCATCCGCCTCATCTGCGAGTACATCTGGAGCGGCACCCTGGGCGACGTGAAGGAAGTCCAGTGCGTGTCGAACCGCGGCTTCGGCGCCAAGAGCCGGCCCAAGAGCGTGCCCGTGCCTCAAGGGCTCGACTGGGAAAGCTGGCTGGGGCCGGCCCCCTTCCGCGATTACCATCCCGGGCTGCATGCCTTCTCGTGGCGGGGCTGGCTCGATTTCGGCACCGGTTCGCTGGGCGACATGGGCTGCCACACCATCGACGGCGCGGTCTGGGCCCTCAAGCTTTATGAAGCCGACCAGTTCGAGGTCGAGCTCGTCTCGGGCGGCGTCTCCGAGGAAGGCTTCGATTCCAAGGCAGAGCTGGTCTACAAGTTCCCGGCGCGGGGCAAGCTGCCCCCGGTCAACATGCGCTGGTACAACGGCGGGATTCTGCCGCCGCGGCCCAAAGATCTGGAAGCAGACAAGAAGCAGCTCACCGAGGGCACCTACTACCTGGGCACGAAGGCAACGATGCAATCGGGCAGCCATTGCCAGGGAACGGCGCTTCTGCCCGACAGCAAGAACAAGGAAACGCCCAAGCCGAAAGAGATGATCCCGCGCGTGCAAGGGGGCCACACGGGCGACTTCCTGCGTGCGTGCCGCGACCGCAGCGGACCGGCGCCCTCGAGCAACTTCGACTACTCGGCCCGGCTGACCGAGATCGTCATCGCGGGCACCCTGGCCCTGCGTGCCGGCGAGAGCATCGTCTACGACATGAAGAACGGCCGCGTCACCAACAGCAAGAAGGCCGACGCCCTGGTCAAGCGTGCCCCGCGCAAGGGCTGGGAATTTGGCTACGAGAGCTGATTGATCTGCCGAAGAGCCCGGCATGAACGAGAAGCCCGGCTTCTGGTCCAGGCAAGGAAAGCTACCTTGCCGTGACCAAGAAGCCGGGCTTCTTGGACTTCCAGTGTTATCGAACTGGAGAAGGGATCCCCTCCCACGGGGGTGAAACGCAAACTATTTGCAGGAGGAGAGTCCCTTGTCCGGCGATCCCCGGTGTCACGTCCACGTTTCACGCCGGCCTGGCCACTTGGGCCTCGCATGGCGCAAGCCCACGCACGTGGACGTGGCACACGGGGATCGCGTTGCCGCGCCCGTTACGGAACGAGCAAGGTTCGAGTTGGGTTGGCCCGCGCTGGTTACCTCTGACGCGCCAGCGCGGGATGCGATCAATTCGGTCGATCCAGCGGATACGGTTCCCACACCAGGCCGACTTGCAAGATGCCGTCACGCAGGGCCAGGCGCCGCCAGGGCACGGGTCCATGCGTCGCTTCCAGCATGACCAGCAGGCGCTGTGACTTGTCGTAGAGCTTCCTGGCCTCGCGGCCCTCGTTGCCCCGGGCCGAGATCTGTTCGCGCGAGACCAGCATCCAGCCTTCATGCTGCGGATCGAGGTCGGGCATGCTGTCGAAGCGAAGGTCGCTCAGTCGATAGTTCCATTCGAAGATCCGCACCATGAGCGCCATCAGATGCACGCGCGTGTAGGAACAGGCTCCTGCCCACTCCAGGTTGACGCTCTCGATGCCCTCGAGTAATTCCAGCTTTTCGCGCATCTCCAGGTGCAGGGCGGCCAGCTCCGTCTGCACCTTGCGAACGGCGCCGGAGATTTCCTCGCTGTCTTGCACGACCAGGCCCGGCTTGATCGTGTTGCTGCGGCGGATCATGCGGACTTCTTCGACGCGGGTATCGAGCACGCGATGGACCCGATCGAGCAGCACGGCCGACTGCAACAGGGCGTCGGGCAAGTCTCCCCCGCGATCGCGGGGCAGCCGGTACGGCTCGGGAGCCAGCTTCACCTCGGGCACTTGCTTGTCGACCATCGTGCCCACCAGCCGGGCCGTTTGTCGCCGGCCCAGCTCGGCTCGCGCACGTGTTTCGATCTGCTTGTTGACCACTTCCGCCAGTTCGGCCACCGGCAAGGGATCGGCGGCTTGCTGGGCCGGCACGGCATTGTTCGTCACGGCGGCCTCAAGCTCTTCCAGGAAGAGGCTGCCCGCGAAGAAGTCCCCGGCCGACGAGATCTCCCCCGCGCCGCACGCCAGCCAGAGCTGGACCCCTGCGGGCACATCTTCCAGCTCGGCGAGGGCCGCCTTGCTGAGCCGGCGCATGGTTGCCCGCGCGGAGGGCCGCGTCGTGTTGACGCGACACGTGTCGAGAATGACCACCTTCTGCTGGGCTGCACATTCACCAAGCCTGGCTTCCAGCCAGTTCCAGGGGATCAGGCTGGCCGTATCGAGCGGGTTGCCCTCGAACGGAACCAGGTAGACCTGGCCGCGAATCTCGACCACATGGGTGGCCAGCAGCAAGACGATCCGGTCCTGCGGGCGGGCGGCGCGGAGATAGCCCGCCAGGGCGCGCTCCAGCCGTTCCTTGGTCACCGGCCCGCTCGTGAGAGAATCCTCGCTGAGCAGCTGACGCTGGGCGGCATCGATGTGCAGGGCATTGCCGAGCCGGTCGACGAGTAGCCGCATGTCGCCCGGCGACTTGCCGGTCTCGATGGGGGCCACGAACAGGTGATGATCGACGCGCACGGCCAGCAGCCGCCGCGGAAAGATCTCGCTCGGACGATGGAAGACTGCAGCCCCGGCCACGACGATGCCGACGAGCAGGCCAGTGACGGCAAGTGCATAGAGGGCCAGCCGGCGTCGACCCATCTCCCCCGCCACGGCATCGGCCAGCGCATGGATCGAGGAAGCCGACGACGTTTCCCGCGACGCCTTCAGCGTGGCTTGCAAGAGGGCGGCGGGCACACTGGCATCGGCGGCTTCGCTCGCCAGCAATGCCGCCAGCACGGCGCTGGTGGGCGCCAGCCCGCGACGCGCCAGCCTCTGTCTCAGTTTTTCCCGGCCCCGATTCAAGCGCCCGTAAATCGTTCCTTCCGGGCAGCCCAGCAGCTCCGCCGCCTGCGCGTTGGTCTTGCCCTCGAGATAGCAAAGCACCAAGGGCTGCCGATAATACTCGGGCAACTTGAGCAGTTCCTCGTCGAGCACTTCGCGCAGATCGCGGCGGCGTTTCTCTTCATCGTCGCGGCCCGGCAGGTCTTCCACCACGGTTTCGCGCTCTTGCCGGCGTGCGGCCCCCTGGCGGACCTTGATCGCCACGCGATAGGCCACCGAGTGCAGCCAGCTGCCCAGCCGGCTGGCACTGCGGACCAGCTTGGCCTTGCGCACAAAGACCAGGAACGTCGCCTGAAAAGCATCGTCGACGAGATGAGGATCGCGGAGCTGCCTACGGCAAACCCCCAGTACCATCGGGGCATACTTGTCGAGGATCTGTTCGAAGGCCGCCTGGTCCTGGCTCTGGACGAAGCGGTCGAGCAGGATATCGTCGCTGGAGGGCTGGCTATCGTCGCCGTCCGCGAGGCGGCGTACCCAGCGCATCACCAGTCCTAGTCCAGCACCTTGCATGAATGGCTCTCCGCACCTCGGTCCACTCTATCATGGTGCCCGGGCGGGCGAAGTTCCTTACATTTTTTTCCGGATTCGTGAGCGCTGGGATCAGTTCGACTTCGCAAGCAACGCCGATGTGTAAACAGAAAACCCCGGAGAAATGACCGAACCCGGCTGGCTGGGCTGCGCTGCCGCTGGATCGACGAAGGCCGCGGCCCCCGCGCGCACTGAACTTCAACCAAGACTGACCAACAGGACACATACTTTCCCTCTACCCAGCGCATCATAACAGAGGATCGGCATGTTCCATGGGGGGCGTGCGCGCAGCTTCGGCTCAGCAGGGTTGCGCAGTTACCAGCCCGTTTCGTTGCGAAGCGGATGTCAACAACTTTGGAGTAAGACGTGTGGGAATCGCTACTTGGGACTTGGACTTCGCGGCAGCTTGCACACTTCGTCTTGTCAACAACTCTCGAGAAAACTCTTTCCCGCCAAGAACTTACGTCGTCGTGACAACTGCCTTCGGCGTGCAAGGCAGAGTGTGCAAGCGCGGTGGGCACCAACAGAACTCTGCCCTGTTTCCGGCGATTGGCCACTGCTCACGCCACGATTTCGGATCGCGCCCAGCGTCTTCAGGCCAGGAAGGCGGCCAGCACGCCCGCGAGGACGATACCGTCGAAGGTGCCCGCGC
This sequence comes from Gemmataceae bacterium, assembly GCA_050248575.1. Lineage (GTDB taxonomy): Bacteria > Planctomycetota > Planctomycetia > Gemmatales > Gemmataceae > JBFWSD01. The sequence continues at coordinate 1,283 of JBFWSD010000062.1, read as the reverse complement.
CGCCGATCGAGAGCATGCCCACCGGCACGCGCAAGATGTCGCGAAGATGCAGGGCGTCGGCGCCCACCAGCGGGCCAAGTACGCCCGCACAGAACGCGACCGGGGCACGCACCGACTCATACTCGCCGCCGGGCAGCAAGATCCAGGTGGCCACCACGGCCACCAGCGGCGCGACATAGCCGGGCAGAAAAATGCCGATGCCGCCAATCGGCCGGGCCGCGAAATAACAGATCGCAATGTTCGCGCTGCCCGCCAGCGCGAATGCGGCCAGCGGCCAGCCCCCGTCCTGGATCAGGTGGATGAGCAGGTAGATCAGCAGCCCCATGGGCACGATGGCGCCGCCGACATTGATGGCAATGATCGTGTCGCGGCGCACGCGGCGGACCTGTTGCGGCGAACGCACCAGCGCGCCGTAGACCGAAATCGGCTCGATCGTTTGTTCTTCCACGCGTGGAATGTGATAGATCGGAATATTGAACAGCCCGCCCACGAAGATGCCCATCACCATGGCGAAGGCCATGCCCGGGCTCAGGTGCAGCTTTTCCAGGGCTCGCTGCATCAGCTCGACCAGAAAGAAGGGCAACAGACACAAGAAGAGCACTACCAGGGCCAGCGTCAGGCAGCCCAGGAGCGGCACATAACTTGGAGGGGATCGGCCTTCATCGCCATTCATCTCGTCCCCGATTCTTCGAGGGCTGCCGCCCCGTCACAGGCTCCCCAGCCAGGCCGTCACGCGGTCGATCACCTCGGCGCGAGCGTTGGTGTAGAAGTGGTCGGCGTCGGGGATGGTTTCCACCTTCAGGTCTTTCTTCTTGCCCGCCAGCTCGGCGATGGCCTCGGCGGCGCCGCGAAAGGCCGGGCTGACACCGATCTCCAGATCGCCCAGCGTGACCAGCACCGGCCCGGGCACGCTCCGCAAGAAACGGAGATAGTTGTAGCGCTCATCCGGGCCATACTTCTCCAGGTAGCCCGCCGCCGTGATCACCATCGACAGGGGCAACGTGATCTCCATCAAGTTGCCCGCCTCGCCCCCCTGCACCAGAGCTTCAGCCCGCTGATAGGTTTCCAGGAACGTGGCGGCTTCCGGGCTCTGGCAGAACCAGGAGTAAGAAAGCCGCGGCGGCGACACGGCCACCACGGCGCGAACCTCGAGCGCCGTGTCCTGGGCCAGGGCGTAGAGGCATTTTACCGCCCCCAGGCTGTGTCCGATCAGCGTCACGCGCGGGCTGCCCTTCTGGCCGAGCCAGTCGATCCAGGCAGCCAGGTCGTGGCGGCAATCGTCG
>JBFWSD010000061.1:0-12720 GCA_050248575.1 Gemmataceae bacterium | reverse complement strand
CCCAGGAAGTTTGCGCGGGCAGCTACACTTTGTGGGACCATCATTTTGAACTGACTGGCAAACATCTGGAAGGCCAGGCGAACTTGCCCGAGGCGGTCGCCATCGGCAAAGTTGAGCACCCGCTACGCATACCGGCCAGCACCAGCCTCGAGGTCTTCGAGTATCCGGGCGGCTACGCGCATCATTATGACGGCGTTGGCCCGGGGGGCGGCGATCAGGCTGGCAAGTTGCAGCGAGTTTTTCCGGAAAGCGAACGGGTGGTGCGCCTGCGCGTGCAAGAGGAAGCTGCCCGCTGTTTGACGATCGAAGGGGGCAGCGAATGTAGCCAGTTGTTGCCCGGGCACGGGTTCACGCTGCAAGGGCACTTCGATGCGGACGATGCTTATCTGGTGACCCGGGTGGCCCATCGAGCCCGCGCGGGAGGAGTTCAAAGCGGCGGACAGTCCGAGGTGGAGTACAGCAACACGTTCGCCTGTTTGCCGGCGCGGATGTCCTATCGGCCCGCCCGGCTGACACCGCGGCCTTTGATTGCCGGCATGCAAACAGCGACGGTGACCGGGCTGGAAGATCAGCCCACGTATCTCGACAAGTACGGTCGCGTGAAGGTGCAGTTCCACTGGGATCGCCAGGGCAAGATGGACGCGAGCTCGTCGTGCTGGCTGCGCGTAGCTCAGCTGTGGGCGGGCAAGAACTGGGGCGCTTTCTTCTGGCCCCGCGTCGGCCACGAGGTCGTCGTCATCTTCGAGGAGGGCAACCCAGACTGCCCGCTGGTTGTCGGCAGCGTCTACAACGACGTGAATGTGCCGCCGGTCAACTTGCCCGCAGATTCGGCCATCGCTGGCATCAAGTCGTGCATCTTCGGCGGCGATCCGGCTACCCGTTTCAATTCGATTGTGTTCTACGATGCCCAAGGCGCCGAGTTCATTGTCGTGCATTCCCACCTGGTGGAAATGAACAACTCGTCTGCAGACAAGTACACCCACACGCCGAGCATGAGTCTGACCTTCCAGGGCTCGTTCCCTTGATGCTGGCGGGTCATTGCGGTCATCTTTGATTGCTTACGGGAGGAGACGGACCGATGCCGATTCAGAACCTGCTGGCGCTGACGACGAATTTCGCTGGTATTTTCGGTTCGGACGAGGCGACGGAGATAGCCCGGAAGTACTTTGCCGGCTCGTGGCGGACGCTGTTTGGCCATGCCGGCGACCACACCTACGGTTCGCGGGCCGCGCACGCCTACGGCATCGACAACAAGCTGGTCGTGGGGGGCGGCGCGGGCGGGCTGTTGCCCTTCCTCGGCCAGTACGTCAACGCGTTCGACTACCTGCTCTTCGGTTTTCTTGGCCCGGACAACTACGTCCGCACAGTTTATGGGCAGCAAATCGAGATCGTTTATGGCGGCCCGCGTTCGCGGATCTTGCGCGGGCCGCAAATCGAAAAAACCACGACGCGCTCGCTCGGCCTCGATTACCCCTCGTTGATTCCGAGCGCCCTGACGGTCGTCAAGGAAGCCCTCAAGAAGCTTCACGGCAGCGAAGCCGCGGAGGCTTTGCCGCAGAACCAGCTCGCTCTGCCCGACCCGACCCAGGGGGCCGTGAACCCGGAGGCATTTGCCCCGCTGCGCGAGGTCAAGCACCGCTCCTTCGAGAAGCTCATCTTCGGGCTGTCGCAAGTGTTGATCTTGCTGACTGCCGCCGTCGACCTGGCGGTCTACTTCAAGTATCGCGACTACAACCCGGCCTACGACCCGAACGATCCGGATCGCGACATCGACGCGCTGCCCGGCGTCCTGCTGGGCGTCACTGGCTTCGTGACCGACATCCTCCAGGGGTTTATCTATCAGTGCGAGCTCATGAGCGTTTATGACGACGACTTGCAAAACGCCCAGAGCGAATCGATGACCTCGCTCGAAAAATCGATCAAGCTGATCAGCTACTACGCCACCAACGCCAAGGCCATCATCGAGTACTGCATCGAAGAGGCCAAGAACCAGCTGGCAGTGGTCATTAAAGATGTGATGGTGTTGCAAATGCTTATTCTACTTGCCGTGGCCGGGCTGGCGTGACGTTCCGGGCAATTGGATTCTCCGAGGAGACAGATTATGGAATGCGAAAGCAAGATTGTCGAAGGGGCCTACAAGGTCGATTCCCAGGGGGATGTTGACCTGATCTCACGGGGCCGCGGCGCGATGATCCAGGCCCAGGGCAAAAACGGACAGGTCAACCTGTCCGCCATGGGGAGCGTCAACCTGACGAGCGGCAACGCCGTCATGTCGGTTGAATGTGTAAACCCGTTGCAGTCGGAGATCAAGCTGCTGGGCGGCCCGCTGGGCACGATCACGCAGACGGCCGGGCCGCCCATCGTTGGGCCGAAGATCGAGATCGGCCCGGAATCGATCACGCTTTCGGTGGGCCCGCCCGAGGGCGGTGCCAAGCTGGTGCTCAGCGCGACAGGCATCGAGCTCAAGCACGGTTTGACCAGCTTCAAGCTGAGCGGCCTCACGGGCATCGAAGAATCGCTGGGGGCGACGAGCCGAAAACTCACGCCGCTGGGCCATGAAATGGAGGCCGCCGAATCGAAGCACAAGGTCACCGTCATGGGCATCGAGAGCACCACGCCGTTGCGAAAGGAAGAAACGGCAACGGTCGCACAGGTGAAAGCGACCATGCTCACTATCGCCGCTGACGCCATGCAACAGACCAAGGCGGGTATCGAGATGCACGGCTAGCCCCATCCAGGAGATGAACGCGATGAAGCAAGCCTGGGAACTTTTTCATGACGCCCGCATCCAGTTGTCGCCCGAAGGTCAGCAATTGCTGCGTGCCGACCTGGCCGTGGAGACTTGCTTCGAACTGCTGCTCGAACAGGGCTGCTACGCCGATGCCCGCCGACTGCTGGCACAGGCATTGCCCAGGCGGCGTGGTTTGTGGTGGGGGCTCGTCTGTGCACGCGATTACTATCAAGCAGCTTGCCCGCCGCGCGTGACCGACGTCCTCGACATCGTGGACGACCATGTCAAGACGCGCTCGGAAGAGAGCCGCCGTCGGGCCGAGGAGGTCGGCATGGGCCATGCCCCCGACGATCTCACGGGCTGCCTGGCCCTGGCCGTGTTCTTCAGCGGCGACAGTATCTCTGCCCCGGATTTGCCGACGATTGCCCCCAAGCCCTACGTCGCGGGCCGATTCGTGGAGGTCGCCGTCTATCTTGCGGCTGTCCTGAAAGATCCGCTCTGCTACAAGGATCATCTACGTCGCTATCTCCAGCTTGGTTGTGAGATGTTGCATGCCAACGATCCCTGGCTCAACGTCGAACGGCCCGATGTACCGACTTCCACCGCAAACACGCTGATCTGCACAGGGGGAGTCGTATGAGACCGTCGGCCCGGACCGAACCGTTGAAAGCGGCCGATATCTGCCGTCATTTCGAGCTGAGCGAAGACGCACGCGAACTCCTCGAGCCCGAGGATGAGGCCGATTACTACCTCTCGGTCCTTGTCGAGAACGAGCTATTCACGGACGCGATCCGATTTGCGGCCTATCGGCTATCGAAACGCGAATCCATCTGGTGGGGCTGCCTGTGCGCCTGGGAAGTGTGCCGGCCAAAACCAAAGGAAGTTGAAGCCGCAGCGCTGCGTGCCTGCACGGTCTGGGTCAAGGAGCCTGGCGAGCAGCATCGGCGGGCCGCCCAGGCTATCGCCGAACCCGCGCTGGGCACGCCAGCAGGCAACCTGGCCCTGGCGGTCTTTCTTTCTGGCGGCAGCATTGCACCTGACAACTGCCCGCCGGTTGCTTCGCCCCCCGCAGTGACGGGCCGGCTGGTTTCCGAGGCGATCTTGCTGGCTTCGCGACTCGTGCCGCACGAGAAGAGCGCCGCTCAGCAGAAGCGTTTTCTGGGAATCGCCGCGGAGATCGTTGCCGGCCGACTGTCCACTCAGCCCGCTGCCAGGACCGACCAGTGATCGTCCGAGGAGACTGCCATGTTCACGCCAGAAAACCTGCCCAACTTGCTGAAGCAGCTCGACCAGTTCAAGGAAGCGCTGGGCCAGGCCAAGCCTCTCAACCTCTGGAAGTATCTGGATGAATGCCAGGGCGCGTTGCAAAAGGTGCAGGAGTCGCTGACCGATCCGAAGCAGAAGGAGATTCTGGGCGAGATCCTGGCCAAGGCGACGGTGGCACGCAAGGAAGTCCAGGACCAGGTCCCGGCCTTCCTGGATCAGATGAAGCAGCAGAACGAAAAGTCCATGGCGTTCATCAAGGAACAGGCCGCCAAGATTGAACAAACCGAAAGGGACTTCCAGGACAAGCTGAAGTCGGAAGCCGAGCTGGCAGCGTCCGCCGAAAAGCCGCGCCCAGCCGAGCCGCTGCCCGCGGTCGACGCGAACCATGGCAGCGAGTTGGCCCTCGAACTGCTCAAGAACATGGGGCTGCTCGAGACCGACGCGGAAGCGAAGAAGCTCGACGTGCTGGGCAGCGTCGCGCGTTTCTGGACCGATACGGGAGAAACACCCGAGGAGAGTATTGCCGCCGCGTCACCGCCCGAACCGCCCGTCGAGAAACCGGCGGCCCTCAAGCCACGCCGTGCCACGCCGTTGCGCCGCCCGCCCAAGCCCGCCAGGCCCGAGACTCGCAACGTGGATCTTGACCAGAGCCTGGGCAAAGGCTCTTTCGACGACATGTGAAGATCTCATGACAGCCACAGCCATGCCAGGTAGAATAATGAGCTGACTTTCGCGGGTCTGCATCCCTGGCAAGATGCTGGAAGTTCCATGACATCGGGCCGTCAGCTCAATGATTTTCCCACTCATATCGGCCGGTATCGCCTGACGGGCCGTATCGCCGAGGGCAGTTTCGCCACCGTCCTGCGCGCACGCGACGAGGATCTCGATCGCGACGTCGCCATCAAGGTCCCGCACGCCGACCTGCACCTTTCGGACAAGGATCTCGAGACGTTTCTGTCCGAGGCCCGCGTGCTTGCCAGCCTTGACCATCCCGGCATCGTCCCGGTCTTCGACGTCGGCTGCACTGAAGAAGGCATCTACTTCCTGGTCACCAAGCTGGTCGAAGGGACCGACCTCAAAGCACGCTTGAAGATCGCGCGCATGACGGCCATGGAAGCAGTCGAGATTGCTGCGTGCGTGGCCGAGGCGCTTCATTGTGCACATCGCCGCGGGCTGGTGCACCGCGACGTCAAGCCGGGCAACATCTTGCTCGATCCGGCGGGCCGCCCTCTGCTCATCGATTTCGGCCTCGCCTTGAAAGATGCCGACCTCGGTTCCGGCCCGACCGTCGTCGGCACGCCGCTCTATATGAGTCCCGAGCAAGCACGCCGCAAGGGGCACCAGGTTGATCCACGCACCGACGTCTACAGTCTTGGTGTCGTCTTTTACGAGATGCTCACGGGCCGGTCCCCTTTTCGCAGCGATTCGCTCGCCGAACTGATGGACATGATCTGCACCCAGGAGCCGCGGCCGCCCAGGCAAATCGACGACACCATTCCCATGGAGTTGGAACGGATCTGGGTCAGGGCAACCGCCAAGAACGTCGTCGATCGCTACAGCACTGCCAAGGACCTGGCCGACGAATTACGAGGCTGGCAACAGCATGCGGCCGTGTCACAGCCCCCTGCTGGCGGCAGTCTTCGTCCGCAGCATTACTCGATGATGAACTCGCGGGCCTACGAGAGCACGCTTGCCGTGACGGGACCTGGTCCGGGACCAGGACCGGTTCAGGGGCCAGTGGCGCCGGCCTCGCCACGACACCGACGTTCCTATCGCTGGGCCGTGATTGCCCTCGTTGTCGTCATCGGTACCGGTCTGTTGTTCGCACTGGGCTGGAATGCCGCGAGCGCCTGGCTCTTCCCACCACCGATGTACCCGTCGGTAAAAACGGGCAAACGGACCTATCTTTTCGATGGCGTCACAGTGGCCCCGCCGGGCTGGATCACCAGTGAAGGCTCGTGGGCGGCTGGCCAGGATAAAGAAGGCAGCCGCGTTCTTGCCGGGAGGGGCGTCATTCGCCGTCAGATCCCTGAATGGTCCGACTTCCGCCTGGTGCTTGGCGCCAATCTGCACAACGCCACGGCGATCGAAATCCAGTTTGCCGTCCAGCCCGAGGACGGCGAGCGCTTTGCATTGCGCGTCGTTCCGGGTTCCGGCATCCAGTTTGGCCGACGGCACGGAGAGCGCGGCGAACTTGAATTGCTGACGCCGATGCAGCCCTACAAGGAAGCCACACGCGACGCTCACTATCATGAAGTGCGCGTCGAGAGAATCGGCGCCTACTGGTGGGCGTTCTTCGACGGCAAGGCCGTGGCCTGGGCCGCCTGTGAGGAAAGCAAGGTCCGCGCCGAGTTCATACTGATGGCCGAAGGCGGTCGGGCCTGGTTCTCGGAACTCGAAATCGATGAACTGATTCCCGCCAAACGCTGAAACGAGACAAGTATGCGCCGATTACTCTGCCTGTTTCTCATGTCGTCTTTGCTCGGGTGCGGCCGTGGCGACAGCACTCCACCGACGCCCGGCGACGACCGCTCCAAGGGAAATGCCGAGATAACCCCCGACATGCTCACGCTCGACTTCGTGGATAGCACCGGGCAGCCCGTCGACCTGCGGAAATACAAGGGCAAGACGAACGTGCTCCTGGTGTTCACGCGTGGCTACCCGGGCTACATCTGCCCGTACTGCAACGCGCAGGTGGCCCGCCTGTCTGCAAACTACAAAGAATTCGAGAAGCGCGACACGGAAGTGGTCGTGGTCTTTCCAGGCCCAACCGAACATGTGGAGGATTTCATTCGCTCGGCCAGCAAGAGTGCCGAGATGGACAAGCTGCCGTTCCCGATCCTGCTCGACAAGGATTTCCAGGCCGTGGACAAGCTGCACATTCGCGGCGACCTTGCCAAGCCCTCCACCTACATTCTCGACAAGCAAGGGCGCATCCGCTATGCCTATGTCGGCGCCACCCGGACGGACCGGCCTTCCGTCGATGATATGTTGAAGCAGCTGGATGCCATCAACGAAAGCTCAACGGGCAGTTGACCTGGCAAACAAAAAAAGACCCCGGCGCCTGGCCGGGGTCGGGGGCAGTAAGTGTGCCGTGTCAATCGGCTCACTTCTCGTTGCCAAGGGGCAACTCCTTGTCCAGTTGAATCTCTTTGGGCTCGTTTTCCTTGTTCTCGGCGCCCTTCTTGTCGCCATTGACCTTCGGCATCACGGGCAGCGGTTCCGCCTTGATCATGCCGCCGTAAGCGCCACAGGTATCGCAGCAGCCGCCCGGGCAATCGCAGATGCCGGCGGTGTGCTTGCAACCGAGAATCGAAACGAACGTCATGGCCGCGGCCAGAAACATGAACCGACGCATGGTATCCTTCCCTTTCCCTGAGGTAGACCGTTGGTGTAAACCTGCGGCGATCGGCTCCGCGAGCATGACGGATGGCCCGAACGCCAGTGCAGCCAGGGGAGCGAGTCCTTCTCCATTTTGAGATACAAAACCTTATTTCAAGATCTTTGTTCTCAAATCTACCCGTTGGCCGCACCTTATCCGAACACCCCTATCTTCGACTGCCCCCCCAGGGCGCCTTGACCAAATTCGACAAAGTAGCCACGCTGGCAAGCTCCGGTAAAACCATACAATCCATGGGAGCCACGCTCTTTGGGGCCATCGCTGGTAAACTGGGAAAAAGACATGGATGCCGTCATTCTTGCCGCCGGACTTGGCACGCGACTCCGACCCCATACCCTGCAAACACCCAAGCCGCTCCTGCCCGTAAAGGGGCGGCCCATCCTCGACTGGGCCCTGGCCGCTCTGCCCAGCGAAGTGAACCGGGTCATCGTCGTCGTCCACTATCTCGCCGAACAGGTCGACGACTTTCTGTCCAAACAAGATCGTTTCAAAGACTGGCAAACCGTGCGCCAAGAGCAGCCCCGCGGCACCGGCGACGCGGTGCGTTCCTGCCAGATGCTCATCAAGTCCGAACGCTTTCTGGTCTGCAACGGCGACGATTTGTACGGGGCCGCCGACCTGGCCCGGCTGGTCCAGCATCCCGCCGGGCTGCTCGTCTATCCCACCGACGAACCGCGCCGCTTCGGCATCGCCTTCCTGAAGCCCGACGGCCACACGCTCGACAAGCTGGTGGAGAAGCCCGATCTGGATGGCCGGCACCAGGCCAACACTGGCGCCTATGTCTTCCCGCGCAACGTCTTCGACATCGAGTTGCAGCTCTCGAAACGCGGCGAGTACGAGATCACCGATTACGTGTCGACGCTGGCCGCGCGCGGCCAGGTCCAGGTTGTGGAGGCGGGATTCTGGCTGCCCATCGGTACCGTGGAGACCTGGCAGGCGGCCCAGCAAATGGACCTGTCGCCGCTCAGAGCGGACACTTAGCGAAGTCTCAACGATTGAGCCACGCGTTTATCTTGCTCGAACCAGGAGAGTTTGCCGCCGTAACCGGCCCGCGGTTCGCCCAGAATGAGTTTATGAACCAAGAGGCGATCCCCCTCTTGCTTGAGGACGACGCTCAGGCAGGTTCCGTCGGCCAGTTCGTACCACTTCAACTGGTAGGGGGCTCCGATGCCGATTCCTATTGGTGAGAGAACTCCGTGGCGCCAGCCGCGACGAGCAGGAAGTGAGCCTGGCTGAATCGTTGCCCGACTTGCACAACATCGTGCTGCGGCGCCGGAGCGATCGCACAAACGAGCAGTGCCGTGAGTGAGATCATTCCGATTACTTTCGAAAAACAAAACGGGCCTCCTTGCGGAGGCCCGGAAATCGTCACACCAACACGCCCATCACTCGCCAATCACTTCCTCGATGAGCTTCACCAGGCTCTCGTGCGTCAGGGGGTAAGTCACCTGGCTGCGCGGCTTGCCGCCGTCGTGGGTGGCCTGGTAACGGCGCAACGTCGCATTGCCCGTGCCCTGGAGGGCCAGCTCGTAGTAGACAACGTGCAGGTCGCGCTCGGCAGGTTTGGCACTGCGCAGCTGCGCTTCGTTGCGTTCGGCGTCCACCTCGTGGACCTTGAAGGGCTCGAAGCTGAGCCGGGCCGCCAGCTTCGCGGCACACGCCTTCAGCTCGACCTTCGCCGCGGCGCGGCGGGCCGTCAGCTCCCAGACCAGGCAGCCCAGCTCGTCGTTGCGGTCGGCCGTCAACGTCACCGACCAGCCATTTGACAAGTCAGGCAGGTGAAGCGACTGCCGCCCCTCGGGACGCCAGTCATACAGTTTTTGGAGCACCGTTTCGTTCATCGTCATCTCCAAGAGTTCGGGTAATGTGTTCCGACCCGTCGAAGGTGAGCAGCGTGGCCTTCCCTTCGGACACCGTCTGCAAGTTGACGGGCCGGTTCCAGATGGACTGGATGTTGGCCAGTACGTCGGCCGCCCAGTCCAGGCGCAGGTCGATGCCGTTGTGCTGGTGCCACAACAGCAGCTCGCCGCGGTTGCGATAGTTGCCGTCGACCACGTAGATCCAGGGCCGCCCGGCGTTCGTCAGGCTGAAGAGCAGGCGTTGCTTGATCTTCGGAAATTCACGCGACTCGATCACGTACTCGTCGTAGTCGTCGTGGAACGAATAGCTGAACAGCTTGTGCTGCCGGCAGAAATCCTCGGTGAGAAAGGTCTCGATGAAGGTGATGTCGTTGTGGATGCGGCGGACCTCGAAAATCTTGTCGCGGCCCAGTCCCAGGTCCTTGTTCCAGCTGCGCCGCTTCTCCAGGTCGTCGCACTCGTCGTAGTCCTTGCCGAACTTGCCCGTGTTCCAGCGGTGCTCGATGTCGCGGAACAGCTCGATGCCCAGCTTGTAGGGGTTGAGGCGGGCCCCGCTCGTGGCCATCGTGCCCGAGTGATGATCGGCGTAGTCGATCACTTCCGACGGCCTCAGGATCTTCTGGGTCATCATGGTCGAGTGCCAGTAGCTGGCCCAGCCCTCGTTCATGATCTTGGTCTGGCCCTGCGGCGCGAAGTAGTAGGCCTCGTCGCGGACAATCGAGAGCACGTCGCGCTGCCAGGGCTTGATGGGGGCGTGCTCGATCAGGAACAGCAGCACGTCCTTCTCGGGCTGCTCCGGAAACTTGCGGGCCGCTTCCTCGGCCTGCTTGCGCTTCGATTCTTCCTCGGCCTTCAGCACGTCGGGCGGATTGATGTAATCCTCCATGTAGTGCTTGCTCTTGAAGCGCGTCAGCTTGACGTCGTCGTCCCCCTCGGCGTGCTGGGCGAAATCGTAGCGTGAGGTGGCCTCGCGGCGGCGGATGGCCGTCGAGTGGATGTCGATCAGATCGTCGATCGACATGCAGCGGTCCATGAAGGCCTCGACCTCGTCCTCGCCGAACTTCTCCACGTAGCGGCGGACGCGGGCTCCGTGGTTGGCCATCTCGTCCATCATCTTGCGGCTGGTGTGGCCAAAGTAGGCGTTGTTCTTGAAGAAGTCGCAGTGCCCGTAGACGTGGGCCATCACCAGCTTCTGGTCGACCGTGTGGTTGCTGCGCATCAGGTAGGCGTAGCATGGGTCGTTGTTGATGACCATTTCGTAGATCTTGGACAGCCCGTAGTCGTAGCCCTTGCGCAGCTCTTCGTACGACATGCCGAACGACCAGTGCGGGTAGCGGGTGGGAAAACCACCGTAGGCCGCGATTTCATTGAGGTCGTCGGCATCGACGACTTCGAAGATGGTCTCGAAGAAATCGAGGCCGTAGCCGCGCGCGTAGCCCTCGATCTCGTCCTTGAGGGCCTGCAAGTGCGGCGGCAGACGCGTATCGTAAAACTGCTTCATGGTCACGATGCGGGGTCCCCCCGATGGCCACAAGTCTTCCTACTCTATTTTACCCTGTGCAGCCCTACGATGAAGGCGAGATTCCTGTCCTGGGCCCTATTTGGCCCGGTGGAGTCGGGCGACAAAACCTCTGTTCGGTACTCTCGTCGAGTTGCCGAGCCAATGACGGTCACCGACGCGGAGCTCGGCCTCGTGCAGGTGCTTGCCGTCCGTGAGGAGGTTCTGGTCGGAAGTTCTCCAGTATGTGACTTCCATCTCCAGGCGCAGCCAGTCGGTGGATACGGAATCGGCCCGCACATAGACGCCTAGTTGCCCTGTCGTGTCAGCTCCTGGCTCCGGCGCGATCGTGATCCAGTGCGAACGCCATTTATTCCTCCACAACGGCACCGTCATCTCCGCGATCACCCAGGCATCCTCCGGCGGCTCAAGTTCCTCCCACTCGACGCCGGAACCATGCCATTCGAGCACTTGCACGGTGAGGCAATACTTGCAGGGCTCCGGCTCGGGCAGCACGTTGCCGATCATCAGGGTACAGAGCATGGCGTGGATCATGCGGCCCTCCGTGGCTTCAAGCGAGTACGGCCTCCTCTCCTCTGGCCGTGCTCCTGTCCTATTTATCCCTGTGCAGCCGGGCCACGAAGCCGAGGCCCGGATGCTGGTCGTGATTGCAATTCCCCAACCACTCCTGGTCGCCCACGCCCAGCCGCACCGATTTGAGTCGCGAGTCGAAGACTTGATCGATGCCCCCGACGCTGCCAAGTGGATCGATGTGAATCGCGGTGACATGGAGATTCCACCGGTCGTGCCGATCCTCACGGGCTGTGACATACGCCTCCAGGCTCGTGCAAGCACGACAGCCCGGCTCGGGAGCCAGCCTGGCCTCCGCGCGGTGGATTCGCCCGTCGGGCACGACCGGAACGAAGACGGTGGCCACGACCTCGGCATGCACGGGCGGTTCGGCAAACCGCTCGAGCTTCCACCTGGTCGTCTCCCAGCGCAAGAGTTCGACCACCAGATAGTGCTTCACCGGCTCAGGCTCGGGCAGCACGGTGCCAATCATCAGGGTGCAGAGCATGCCGTGGATCATGCGGCCCTCCGTGGCTTCAAGGCTTCATGTCATCGTAATGCGCTTTGCCGCTCGCGCGGAGGAGCCCCGTACTTGGCCTGTCCAGCGGGCCTCAGCGCCCTGTGCCCAGGAACTCCTTGATCGATCCCAGGATCGCGTCGCGGTCGGGGATGCGGCTGACCACCAGGTTCTCCTTGTCTTCCTTGATCTCGATGATGTGGTCGTAGAACTCGCCCGAACCGTACGGGCTCTCCACCTGCCCGTAGCCGAACAGGTTCAGGTTGGGCAGCAACTTCTCTTTCAGGATCTCGAGACAGTGGGGCACGTCGTCTCCCCAGTTGTCGCCGTCGGAGAAGTGGAAGGCGTACACGTTCCACTGGTCGGCCGGGTACCGTTCCTTGATGATCCGGGCCGCCAGGTCGTACGCGGAGCTGATCTTGGTGCCGCCACTCTCGCGGGTGTGATAGAAGGTGTGCTCGTCGACCTCCTGGGCCGCCGCGTCGTGAATGATGTACACGGTCTGGATGCCCTTGTAGTGGGCCTTGATCCAGGTGTCGATCCAGAACGCCTCGATGCGGACGATCTCCTTCTGCTCGTCGGTCATGCTGCCCGAAACGTCCATCATGTAGAGGATGACCGCGACCGACTGGGGCTGCTGCACCTCTTTCCAGCTGCGGTACTGCTTGTCCTCGCGGACCGGGATGACCACCGGATTATCGGGATCGTAGATGCCGGAGGCCAGCTGCCGCCGCAGGGCCCGCTTGAAAGTGCGTTTGAAATGGCGCAGCGATTCGGGGCCCGCCTGGCGGATGCCGGTGTATTTATCGCGGGTGGTGACGATGTTCTTCTTCCCGCGCGGCTCGATGCGCGGCAGGGCCAGCTCTTCACCCAGGATGG
>JBFWSD010000060.1:0-12729 GCA_050248575.1 Gemmataceae bacterium | reverse complement strand
TCCCCGGCGTGGTCGATTCGGTGCACTGGAAACAGACGCTCTCGCATGCCGATCCCGAGGTGCGGGCCCAGGGGCTGGCAGGGCTCAAGACCGCCTTGCGCGACGCCAAGCTCTATGGGGCCACCAGCGTGCTCCTCGTGCCCGCCGTCGTCAACAAGGAAGTCTCCTACGATCAGGCGTATCAGCGTTCGCAGGCAGAGATCAAGAAGGCGCTGCCCCTTGCCCAGGAGCTGGGGATCAAGATCGCTTTCGAGAACGTGTGGAACAACTTTCTGCTGAGTCCACTGGAGGCGGCCCGTTACATCGACGAGTTCGAGTCGCCGCTGGTGGCAGCCTACTTCGACGTTGGCAACGTGCTCCGTTACGGCTTCCCAGAACAATGGGTGCGCATTCTCAACAAGCGCATCTTCAAGCTCGACATCAAGGAATACTCGCTGAAGAAGGCCAGCAATGAAGGGCTCTGGAAGGGCTTCCAGGTCGAGCTGCTCGAAGGAGACTGCGACTGGCCCGCTGTGATGAAGGCACTGAAGGAAATCAACTATACTGGTTGGGGGACCGCGGAGGTGCCGGGGGGCAAGCGCGATCGACTGAAGGACATTGCCACGCGCATGGACCGGATCTTCGCGATGTAGGAGCCTGTCCGGAACGGCGAATGAAGCTGGGTTCTACGCGAGATTGCGCCAGCGAGATGCCAAGTATCCGTGGGGAGAAGAGTCATGGCCATTGAGTTTACATGTTCGTCGTGTGGATCCACCCTGCGGGCCGGGGACGAGCTGGCCGGGAAATTCGTGCGTTGCTCGGGTTGCCAGCAAACCACGCTGGTGGAAGTGGCGCCCACGGCCTTTACCGAGAAGCCGCTGCCCGCGCCGGTGCTGGCGCCCACGGAAGAATGGCAGTCGTATCAGCAGGAGGAGGGCTTCGAGTTCAGCCGCCCCAATCGCAAGCCCGTGCTGGTGTTGCTGGCCGGTGCCGCGACCTTGACCTTGCTGGCCGTGGTGGGGCTGGCCTATGTCCTGTGGCCTGCTTCTGCCAAGATCGCCGACCTCGAGAGTTTCGCGCCCGACAACACGCAGGTCGTGATGCTCGTCAACGGCCCGGCCATGCTCGAGAGCGAAGTCTACAAGGAACTGAAACGGCAGTTGCCCAAGGCCATGGAAAAACTGGAAGGCATCGAGGAAAAGCAAAAGGTTGCCCCCGAGAACGTCATCGATCGGGTCGCGCTGTTCGCGACCAGCCCGCAAGAAATGGTCAATTCCGTCCAGGTCACCATGACAACCGTGGACATGCGGGCCGAGGACGTCCTCAAAGGACTGAACGCTGCCGGCGCCAAGTCGGAGACGATCCGCGGCCGCGTCTGCTACAAGTACAAGCGTGAGATGGAGGGGTTCGGCCCGTCGGAACGGTTCGTGTGCCTGTACAGTGCCCGCACGGTCCTGGATGGCCCGCCGGCCACCATCCGCACGATCCTCGAACGGAACAAGCCGGGCAAGCTCTCGGACAACCTGCATGCGGCGCTTGCCCGCGTCGACATGTCGAACGCCATGGTGATGGCCTTCGACGTGAAAGCGATGAGCAAGATCGGCCTGCCCGCGGAAGGACCTGGAGCCGCCTACTTGCAAAAAGTCCACGATTTCGTCCTCGAACTCGACATGAAGAAGGGCATGGCCTTTCGTGGCTCGGTCAAGTGCGACGACAACAACACCGCGGAAGAACTGCGCTCGCTGGCCGCCGGCGGTATGGCCATGGCCAAGCTGGCCATTCCCCCGGAGGCGCCCAAGGTCGTTGCCGAGCTCGTCGACAAGCTCAAGTTCGAGGCCAAGGGGCCGATCGTGAGCGGCAACCTCGAGATGACCACCGCCAACGTGCTGGACATCATCCGCGCCGTCGAGAAACAGCTGGACCAGTTTGGCCTGCCTTTCAATCAACGGCCCCCCTTGCGGCGGCGCTGACGCTCGGTTTCTGGAGAATCGCTCATGCCCATTGACTTCTCGTGTGCGCTGTGTGGTGCGACGTTGCGCGTCGATGATCAGCTGGCCGGACAACGGGTGCGCTGTTCGGGCTGCCAGCAAACCATCAGAGTGGCAATGGTCTCGCCCACCGCCATCAGCGAACGGCCCGCCATGGCAACCGTTCCGGCGGAGACCACGAGCTGGCCTGTTGCCGAGCCCGAACCGCCGCCGCGCTTCGTCAAGCAGAGACCATGGTTGCTGATCACGGTCGCTGCCCTGCTGGTGTGTCTGATGGCGGCGGCGGCCATCTACTTGCTGATGCCGCGTCGCGGCCCTTCTCTGGAGGAGATTGCCCGCTATGCGCCCGCCCGATGCTGGGGCGTGGGCATCTTGCATGGCCGCGATTTCTTCACGAGCGAGACCTGGGAGGAACTGGATCGCCGCTTGCCCGGCGGGCTGGCCAAGCTCATGAAGCGCGACCAGGATCCGGGCGATGTGCTGCCCGACAAGCAGATCGACACCTCCTTCTTGTTTGCCGTGCGTGGCATGAGCGACAAGATGACCGCAACGCGCACGCTCGAGGACGTAACCGGGGAATCTGCCCTCAAGGGGCTGAAAGTCGAACACTGGAAAACGGAGACGATTGCGGGACACACCTGTTACCTGTACCAGCAAACGCGCGGCGGCCGCCCGCCCGAGGATGAAATGCTCTGCATCCTCGAGCCACGCTTCTTCCTGCAAGGAACGCCCGCACTGGTTCGCGAAGTGCTCGAGCGCGACCGGCCGGGCAAGCTCTCTGCCGAACTGAACGACGCGCTGGCGCGGGCCGATCGCACACAACCTCTCTTGCTGGCCTTCGACCTCACGGTGTTCAAGTCCCAGCTCAAAGATCTGCCGCGCAACGGCATCATCGAATTCGTGGAAAAGATCCACCATATCGTGCTGCAACTCGAGCTGGACAAGGGCGCTCGCTTGCACGGCTGGGCCAGATGCAACGACGACAAGACCGCCGCCGAATTGCAAGCCATGGCCTCGGCAAGCGTCACGCTGCTCAAGGTCAACTTGCCCGCCGACATGCCACCGGTCATTGCAGAGATACTCGGCAAGGTAAAGATTGAAGCAAACGGCCCGCAGGTCATTGGGCAGATCCAGGTGGACCTCGAGCAAATGGTGGCAGCCGCCAAGACCGCCGCGCAAAACCTGGACAACGAAAAGCTGCCTCTGGCTGGCATGGAACCGCCGCCGGTCAAGGAGGAGAGACCGGTACGCCCTGAACGCCCGGTACCCGTGGAGCGTCCGCCCAGACCGCCGGCCGACAGGAACCAGACTCCTTTCAGCCCGCCGCCCGCGGCGGCGCCGCGAACGATCCGCGCGCCGGACTTGCAGCAGAATCGACTCGAAGTAGCCCTGCCAGGCAAGGCCGACGACGTTTGCGTTGCGGGCGGAGGCCGCTATCTTGCCATTCACTTTCCCGACCAGGCGAAGCTCGCGCTGTTTGACGTCAGCACGGCCACGCTCGGCGCTCAGGCAGATTTGCCCAGGAGCGAGCCCGTCTTGCTCGCGGCGGGCATGAATCACGTTGTGGTGGTGAAGCCAAAGCAGAGCGGCATCGAGCGCTATACCATTCCGGACCTCAAACGCGACGCCCAGGGCAGTTACGTGATGAAGGTGCCCGCTGTGGCCGCCGCGATGGGCTGTGCTTCGAACGGCCCACTGGTTGTTACCGGTGTGGACTGGCCCCGCCTGGGCGAGACCATGTTCTTCGACGTCGTCGCCATGAAGCGTCACGACCTCAATCTCAATCCGCACGACATCTTCACCACCAGCCCGAACATGTCGTTGCGGGCAGGCGCCAATGGCCGGCTGTTTGCTTGCAAATCACAAAATGGAACCAGGAGTGCCCTCATCACCAAGGACTCGATGCAAATATTCCGGGGCCAGGCGCGCGGCAACAGTGTGTTGCCCGACGCCGAAGGCACGACCCTGTTCATTCCCGGTCAGCTCCTGGCGCCCAATTTCACGCCGCAGGGCCCCCATATCGGCGGGCACGGCAAGATGGTCTGGTACGTACCCGCCGTGCATGGCCGCGAGTATCTTTCCCTCAACGAGATCAAGACGGGCAGGATCCAGAAACTTCGACTGGATGTCCACACTCAAGGAAAGCCCGATGTCAAGGAACTGGGCACACCCGAAGATACGGTCGGGCTGGTCGACTGGATCTCGGGCCGCACCCAGCCCTTCGAGAACCACGTGTTTCTCGTTCCGCAGGCAAAGGTCCTGGTGATCCTGCCCGTGGCGCGCGATCGCCTCGTGTTGCTGCGCACACCGTGAGCTACTTCAGCGCCTGCTTGATCTGCTCGGCGACGGCGGCCCCGAGCTGCTGGTAGCCCTCCTTCGTGAAGTGTACGCCATCCTTCACCAGGATCTTGTCCTTGTCGGGCTTGGCCACGGTGTACAGATCATCGATCGGGATTTTCAGCTCTGCGCAGACTTTCTTGGCCGCGGCGTTGAAAGCCTGTACGTCCTCGTCGCGGCGGTTGTAATTGTTGGGCAGGTTCACCGGCGTGGTCGAGCCCCAGATCACCTTGGCCTTGGTTTCCTTCAACTGGGTGAGCAGTTGGCGCAGATTCTTCTCATATTCTTCGATGGGGACGTCGGTGGCGTCTTTCTTCGGACGGCGCAGATCCCACAGGCCCCAGTTGACGTGAATAACGTCCCATTTGCCTTCGCCCAGCCAGTTCTTGAGGTTCTTGAGTCCAACCCGCGTGGTCTGGGCGTTGCCGGGCGAGTGAACGACCTCGGCCTGGTCCTTGAGCAGCCCGGCGACCACCGGCGTGTAGCCGATGGAGATCGAGTCGCCGATGATGAGGACGCGCGGCTTGTCGGCCCCGACCGCGGGCAGGGCAGTTACCAGCAACACCGACATGGCAATCAACTTGTTCATGATCTTCCTCCAGCTTGGATCAGTCTCCAGCGGCACAGCATATGCGAGCTTCTCCGTCGAGGAAAGGAGGAAGATATGGACACTTTGACACCAGTGAAAATTGCGCCACGCGACCGGTTGACGTCGAGGCCGAACCGGCCACTACCGACTTGCGAAGACCCGAAGAAGCCACGGGGCACGCCCGCGGATCCTTTGCCCGCCGACCGCCCCAAGCCGAACGACATTGAGTACACCGCATGACGGTTCAAGACGCATGCCGCACAAACTGGTATTGGATCGTGCCGTGTTGCATCGTTCTCACTCCAGCGATACGATACTCGCGGTCTTGCTTCGTGAGCTGGAGTGATGGATGAGCTTCGCGCTTGATTTTCCAGTGGCTGCCGAGGCCGGCGTGGACGAACGCAGCGCGTTCGTGCGGCGGGCCTACGGCCATTTTGCGGCCGCGCTTCTGGTGTTCGGCGTCATCGAACTGGTGCTGTTTCAGCTCGATCTGGCCCGGCCCATGACGGAAGGGATGTTCGCGGGCGGCCGCCTGGTCATGATCGGCATCATTGTGGCCTTCATGGCCGTGGGCACGCTGGCGCGGTGGTGGGCGCATCATTCCGCCTCGCTGGCCATGCAGTATCTCGGGCTGGCCCTGTACGTGTTCGCGCAGGCATTGATCTGCGTGCCGATGCTCACGCTGGCCGTCTACTTTACCGGCGACCGCACGATCTTGCCCAAGGCGGGCGTCATGGCCGGGGCGGTCATGGTCGGGCTGACAGCCGCTGCCTTTTCGATTCGACCGGAGCGGTTGCACCGCGGGCCGCTCGCGGCGCTGGCCACGGCCCTCTGCATTGGCGCCGGGCTCGCGGGCTACTGGTACGGCTTCAACCTGGCTCTCGGCGTTTGCGTGCTGTTTGTCGTGCTCGCCAGCGGTTACGTGGTCTACGATGTGTCGACCATTGTGCACCAGTATCGCACCGACCAGCACGTGGGGGCTGCCCTCAAGCTGTTTGCCGACGTGGCCCTGCTCTTCCTGCTCCTCATTTATCTGCTCTGGTCCGTGTCGAATCAGGAATGATGAACGAGAGATGAGAACCGAACAGGGATGGATTGCCAGCGGAGCCCCGATCATCGAAGCTAGAGATGTGATGTGACCTTCCTTACCTGGGAGTGGGTGTGATGTACAAGCAGATGCTCGTTGCGATCGTGGTGCTGAGCTGTCAGGCGCCGGCCTGGGCCGCCGATGCTCCGCTCGATCATCTGAGCCAGGAAGTGGTGGCCCTGCACGTGCTCTACAACCTGCAGCTCGACAAGCCGCAGCTGGCCAAGTTGAAGGAGATTGCCCGCAAGACCGTCGACACGCCGGGCCGCCGCCAGCCCAAGGGCAGCGACAAGCTGCGCGAAATCCTGTCCAAGCTGCGGGCAGCCCTCATCCGGGCCAACGATGAAGAACTCATCGACAAGCTTTACGCCGAATACGATCAGCTTATCGCCAAGGAAACTCCCGAACTCGACGATGACTTCGAGATCACCGACGAGGCCCGCGCCCGCGCGCCGGAAGCGCTCAAGATGATGACCCCGTCGCAGGTGGCTGCCTACCTGGCCATCTTTGCCGACACCACCCCCGACCCGTTCGAGATGCTTCGACAGGCCTTGACCGACGTCCGCGGCCTCAACGATGAAGAGTGGAAGAACCATCGCGTGCAGATCGCCGAAGAGATCGGCTGGATGCTGCATGGCGTCAACGTCGACAGGGCCGAAGACGCGGGCAACCAGGCGGTGCAGATTCTCATCGTTGCCCGCGGGCTGTCGGGTGATGACTTCAAAGCCAAGACCCCGGCCCTCGAGCAGAAGATCAGGGACCTGGTGGGCAAGACCGGCCCGATCGAGGTGCTTCGACACTTGATGGAGTATCACCTTGCCGACCTGCTCAGCAATCCCCGGCTGGTTGCCGCCATCGACGAGAAGTTGAACGTCAAGGATTGAGTCAGTTCAAGCTGGGTTGCGGCAGCATCGGAGGCAGCAGATCGCGCCATATCCGCTCGGTGGGCGTGTCGAAGAGGATAGCGCCGCTGGCGGGCAAGACGGCCCAGGCGCCGCTAGACAGTTCGCCTTCGAGCTGGCCCGGGCCCCAGCCCGCGTAGCCCGCGAACATGCGAAACCGAGCCTCAGCGCCGGGCTGCAAGTCCGTGACACGATCGCTGCAGGCCTGATCGCCAAGAAAGATGCCCGGGGCCAGCTGATGCGGATCGGTGCTCCATTCCGGGTGGCCATGAACGAGCAGCAGCCCTTCCGACTCGCACGGCCCACCCAGAAAGACGGGGAAGGGAAGCTCGCTCTTCGTCACGGCTGGCTTGTTGACCACCACGCCGAACGCCCCGGCGGCGCCGTGCTGGATCATCAGCACCACCGACTCCATGAAGTTGGGGTCGTGGAGGATCGGCCTGGCAATCAGGAACGAACCGGCCAGCGAAGACATCGTTCACCTCCGAATCGCAACGGCGGGCAATCTCTCTGTTTCGTTTATGCGCTCTTCCGCCCGTGGCAATCCGTTACTTCAACTCTAGGTGATGTTTCTGGCCGTGCGTCGCAACTGCCCATTTTTCCTTGCAGCCCGGGGGTGTTCGAGTAAACTCCACTCGATAACCCCTTCCGACGCGCATCTCAAGGGAGCGACAACATGCGAATCGTCCTGGTAAGCTGTGTGGCACTCTGTCTGGTGGGCTGCGGCAAGTCGGACGGGCCCAAGCCGGCGCGTATCGTTGCCGATCCTGATGGCGGCAACGCCAACACCTTGCAAGGCAAGTCGGCCGATGAGCTCTCCGAGATTCTCTTCAGCACGGACGCGGTGGCCAGTGCCCGCGCGGCCCAGGCGCTCGGCGAGATGGGGGATCAAGGGGCAACCGTCCTGGTCACTGCCTTGAAGAAGGGGGATGAAGCTACCAAGGCCAAGGCGCAGAAAGTGCTAGGCGACATGGGTGCGCCGGGCCGCTCCGCGCTGGGAAATGCACTCACCGATCCCGAACTTGGCCCGGAAGCGGCGGCCGCGCTGGCCCGCATGGGACAGGCGGGCGTCCCCTTCCTGACCAAAGGTCTGCGCGACAAGGCCTCACGCAAGCATGCCCTGATCGCGCTGGCCAGCATGGGAGGAGCTGCCGACACGGCCCGCTTCGATCTGCAGGGCATGCTCGAAAATGAAGACGCCGAGATTCGCAAGCTTTCGGTCAAAGCCATCCTGGCCATCGGGCCCAGCAATCGGGCACTCGGCGGGCTCATCTTCATTTTGAAGAACGATGAAGACCCCGAGACGCGCTACGCCGCCGTGCAATGCCTGGCCCGGCTGGGCCGTTCCGGGAGCGCGGCGGTCCCGCTGCTCGCCAAGGCCGCCAGCACCAAGGACTTGAAGATGCGCGTGGCCTGTATCGAAACCCTGGCGACGATGGGAGTCGATGGTCTGGCGGCCCTCGACACGTTGCAAGCGGCGCTCAAGGATCCGGAGCCGCAGGTGCGCCGGGCCGCTGCCCTCGCCCTCGGGCAGATCGGCCTCGAACCGGAAACGGCGGTCCCGCTGCTGAGCAATGCCCTCGCGGATGAAGACGGCGCCGTGCAGCTCAATGCCGCCCTTAGCCTGGGCAACTATGGCCGCGATGCCGCCGCCGCCGTGCCCGATCTGGCGCGGCTCGCCCGCAAGGGGAAGAGCGACAAGGTGCGGGCCAGTGCGGCCCGCACGCTGGCGGCCATCGGCAGCGATGAAGCGATCACTGCCCTGGCCCCGGTGCTACAGGATCCCGAAGAGGAAGTGCGACTCACCGTCGTCCAGGTGCTTGGCGAACTGGGCAATGAAAACGCCACCGTGGTGCCTGCCTTGACGCGGGCCGTGAAAGACAAGAGCACCGACGTGCGGCTGGCCGCCGTCGATGCGCTGGCCAAGCTGGGCCGCGGCGCGACCAAGGCGTTGCCCGCCTTGACGGATGCCGTCAACGATGAAGATTCGCGCGTACGCCAGCGGGCCATGGAAGCGCTCGGAAAACTCGGGCCCGCCGCGGTGCCCGTCCTCATCAAGATCGTCGCCGACAAGGATCATCCGCTGCGTAGTTCGGCGGCCAGCTCGTTGCAGGCCATCGGGCCGAAGGCGCGCGAAGCCGTGCCGACCCTGGCCAAGATCATGCGCGAAGAGAAGGGGGCCATTCGCGCCTCGGCGGCGTATGCACTTTCCGGCATGGGCCAATCCGCCGAGCCCGCCCTCAAAGAACTGTGCGACGCCTTCCTGTCCGAAGACAAGGAACTGCGCCGCTACGCCAACGATGCCGTGCTCAATATCGGCAAACCGGCCGTGCCGTTCTTGATTCAGGTGCTCGGCATGCCGAAGGTGCCCGCGGGCTCGTTCTCCAATGCCCGCACCGATCTGGCCAAGATCGGCGCACCAGCCGTTCCCGACCTGATCAAGGCACTCGAGAGCGACAACCGCATCGTGCGCGAGCAGGTCTGCTTCATCCTCGCCGAGATTGGCCGCGATGCCATCGACGCCTTGCCCGCGTTGCGGAAGGCCACCTCCGATCCCGACAAGAACGTGCAGCTCGCCGCCAAGAAGGCGCTGGCCAAGCTGGAATGACACGCCTCACGGCCGCCGCAGGTCAACGACCATCTGGTAGAACTTGAAGGTGTTGGCTTCCGCTGGCGCGTCGGCGGCCCGCTGGCAATAAGTGTCGAGCACGTCGGTGATGAAGGCGTCGTGCTGATCCTTGGGTACGCGTTTGATCCACTCGACGAAGGTGCCGTGGCAGAAGCCGGCAAAGCCCTGCCGGCTGCCGAAGTCCCAGCGGCCCGGCTCCACGTCCAGGTGGGCCACTTCCAGCCCAGCGGCTGTCGCGAACTTGCGATACTCTTCGGGCCGATAGTGAAAGAAGGGCTGCGTGAACCCTTCAAAGTGGCTGGCCCATCTCGGCGTCTGGCGGACCTCCTCGATCGTGTCTTCCAGCGACTGGTGGCGGTCGTTGTCGCGCGGCACGAACTCGAGCACGGCGCGGCCGCCCGGTTTGAGCGCCGCCTTGATCGACGCCAGCACCTGCTCCTGTTCCCGCACCCAGTGCAGTGCATTGAACGAGACGATCAGGTCGAACTCGTTGCGGTAAGGCAGCCGGCGGGCGTCGCCTACCTCGAAATGCAGGTTCGCTACGTTCGGCGCGCCGAAGTGCCCGCTGGCGAAATCGATCATCTGGTGCGAGGGATCGACACCCAGCACCGAGCCGCGCGACACGCGGGCCGCAATCTCTGCGGTAACCTTGCCGTCGCCGCAGCCGATATCAAGGATGCGTTCGTGGCCCGCCAGCTTGATCAGGGCCAGGTGCTCCTCGGCCAGCACCTTCTGCAGGGTGGAGATGCGGTTGTAGTCCCTGGCGTCCCACTCGGTCATGGCAAGCCCTCCGCGAAGGTCACTCTCTCGATAGAGACATCGTATTCGGGCGGCGCAAGGGCCGCCTCATTTCTTGCCGGCGGGCACGCGATGAAAATCGCCCGCCCATAGCCTGCGTTCCACGATTTCCTGAATCAAGAGCCCGGGCCGCTCCCGTTCGATCAACTCCACGGGCAGGTCCTGCTGCCACACATACACCAGCCGCTGGAAGTGTTCGGAGAGAAAAGGAATGAGCGAGTGGCCGAACGAGTCGTAGAGCATGATGGTGGCGGGCAACTCACCGCTGGCGCATTCACTCACGAAACGTGTGCCACGCCTGATGCGTGCCTGGCGCGGTTGCCGTGGCCGCAAATGAATGCTCTCTTCATCGAACTCCAGCCCCAGCAGTGCGGGCAGATCGCCTTGCATGTACCGATAGGGAACTGCCTCGAAATCCGCGCTGCTTGCCGCCCGTACTTCGCTCGAACGGGCGAGTGCTTGCATCATGTGCCGATAGGCACACAGCGCCCCCAGTGTGTTCCAGTGCGAATCGGTGCGGAAGTAGAGAAGCCCGTGCCCGCGGGCAGCTTGCAAGGCGGGCCGCAAATCCAGCACGCGGACATCCGAATGCGCTGCCAGATGCCCGACCAGCTGGTCGATGCACGTGTCGCGATCCGCTTCCAGCCAGGCGGGCAGATACTCCGGATAGATGCTCTCCTTGTTGGGTGCGATGACGAAGAGATACTGACAGCCGCGCGCCGCCAGCCAGTCGCGCCGCGCTTCGAGGTCGCGTTGGATCTGATCCAACTCCTCCCTGGACCAGCGGAGCAGGCCGCGCCGGGCGGCCATGGCATCGTCGCCGTCGTAGAAGAGCCAGCCCTCACGACCGAGGACCACCTGTTCCGAAGCGGAGACGCCCAGCCCGTGCACGCGCAGACAGGCGTTGAGACGCACGAGGGCGGCGCGCAGGCCGAAGTGATCGTTGTAGTACGCGTCGAAGCAGCGCGGGAACTTCTTGAGGCTGTGCACGGTCGGTTCGAGAGCGGGCCAGGGCGCGGCTGCCCGTTTCTCACGCAAGGACTCCTGCGAACCGACGCACCACAGCGTACACACGAGCGGCGTGCCACAGCCCAGCACGAAGCTGGCGATCACCAGCCCGTCGGCCAGCCTCTTGATGCGCGAATTCGTGTGGTTGTCCGTCATATCTCAGAACCGGAAATAGATGAACGGATTGTAGGTCCCGCCCGCCAGGGAGCAGGCCGAGAGGGCGAAGACCGTGCCCAGGCCCAGTGTGCCGAGGCCGTGATAGGCAATCTCCAACGGCCAGGCCAGGCGTTCCTGTTCCCGCCAGCTCTCGAAATGTCGGGCAGCCCACGCGCGCAATGTCGGCAGCACCGGCGTTGCTCCTGGCACGGCGATCAGCAAGACGAGCAGCGTCTCGAGAGTACAGTGCTCGAGGACGAGAGGCGACCAGAGCCCGCCCGCGCCCAGTCCGAGCAGCGCCTCAAAGTAACTCATGGCGAGGGCAAGTGTGTCCGCGCGGAACAGGACCCAGCCCGCCATCACGACGAGAAGCGTGTACGCATGCTGGACGGGCAGCCCGACCTGCTCGAGGCGACGGCCCAGCCCGAGTCTTTCCAGCACCAGGAACAGGCCGTGATAAGCGCCCCAGGCCACAAAGGTCCAGCTGGCCCCGTGCCAGAGGCCGCACAGCAGGAAGACGATCATCAGGTTGGCGTAGGTGCGGCGCGTGCCCTGGCGATTGCCCCCCAGCGGCACATAGAGGTAGTCGCGAAACCAGCTCGACAGCGAGAGATGCCAGCGCCGCCAGAACTCGGTGATCGAGCGGGCCACGTACGAATAGTTGAAGTTCTCCAGGAAGTCGAAGCCGAACATCTTGCCCAGCCCGATGGCCATGTCGGAGTAGCCCGAGAAATCGAAGTAGATCTGCAAGCTGTAGCAGAACAGGCCAAGCCAGGCGGCCGCGAGCGAAAGGTCGCCGGGCGGCGTTGCGAAGGCCCGATCGGCGGCAGCGGCCAGCGTGTTGGCCAGCAGCATCTTCTTGCCCAGGCCGATGATGAAACGCTGCACTCCCAGGGCAAAGCCTTCGCGCGTGACCACACGCGCGGCGATCTGGGCCGCCACGTCGCGATAGCGAACGATCGGCCCGGCGATCAGCTGTGGAAAGAGCGACAAGTAGAGTCCGAAGTGCAGCGGGTTCCGTTGAGGCGTCACCACACCGCGATAGACGTCAATCACGTACGATAGCGCCTGAAACGTGAAGAAGGAGATGCCGATCGGCAAGTGCGGCGTGCGCAGGTAGAGCGGTTCGAGCCCGCAAGCAGTCAGCAAGGCATTGAGCTGTTCCACGCAGAACCCGGCGTACTTGAAGAAGGCCAGCATGCCCAGGTTGATGAAGAGGGCCAGAACGAGCAATCCGCGCCGCGCTCGCGCTGGGC
>JBFWSD010000059.1:0-12733 GCA_050248575.1 Gemmataceae bacterium | reverse complement strand
CTGGGTCAGGTAGCGAGACTTTTATGAACCAGGTAGCCCGAAGATTCATGGAGATGGCTGTTGAAGAGGCGGCAAAATCAGTCGCAGAGAACGGCAAGACGACGCCCAAAGTTGGAGCAGTCGTGGTCAGAGGGGAAACAGAGATTGCCCGCGCATACCGAGGTGAATTGGCCCCTGGTGACCATGCCGAATTCACCTTGCTTGAAAAAAAGTGCAAGGCGATCCCACTCGACGGAACTACCGTGTATGCAACGCTTGAACCATGCACAAAGAGAGGAGAAGGCAAGATCCCTTGTGTAGAGCGGCTCATTGAAAGGAAGGTTGCGCGAGTAATCATCGGTATGCTCGATCCTAACGACAATATCCGAGGGAGAGGATACTTGGCGTTGAGGAGAGTAAACGTTGAAATAGCTCTGTTTGAGAATGACCTCGTCTCTCGTCTTGAGGACATGAACCGAGAATTCATCAGGATTCATGCCGGACAAAAGACTCCAACCATTGAGTTTCCACCACAAGAACCTGCTCCAGAATCAGGGCTTGCGCTTGACTTAGCTGGCTTCTTGGGCATGGGCTGGGAGAATATTGGGACCCTCGCTAAGAACATCAAGGTTTCATCCTTTCAAGCTCAGGGCAAGAACGTTGCAGCCCAAGCGATCAAGCAAATCTCCGGTCAGCTAGTTGTAAGCAAGACTGGGCAGACTTTTCCTCTTTACCTTGTGAGAGAAGGAGTGATTACTAACCCGGGGGAATTGCTAGCTCTGCCTCAAGGGCACCTTGTCTCATTGACGATTCCCTTTGCTGAATCTGCCGATTGGGGGCGTGCGGGAATCTCAGACGTTGATTTTCTTGACAACTACACTCCATTCGACGTGAGCTGGGAGACCGAATTGGGCCGAGACGAACTCCACTTTACGCTTGAAATGTGCGATGCACACATCCGTAAATTGCTCGATCAAGGACGAAGTCAAGGACCAATCTGGCGGTCTAAGGAAAAGACCTACGTTAGCGCCGCGGGCAATTTCACTAGTCAAGGTCCGTGAAAACCTGGCCTTGCCCCCCCAGGCGACACTGGAGACCCAGAAAGATCGGGCCGAAAATCGGTTACATCGGCCCGCTTGCAGGAGTAGGGCTGCTACTTCCTGGGTCTTACCGGATACTTGTGCGGAAACTCATCAGGCACGTCTTCGCGAGGGTGAAGCCGCCCCAATATGTCCTCATTCGACAGCTGCCGCGCTTCGTACACGAGTGCTTCGACCCCCTTCTCAATCAATAGCTCCTTGACTTGCGATGAGGCGTCCTTGAGTCGCTTCACAACTGCGAGCGTTTGGTCTTTCGCATCGCCTTGAGAGCGGTTCTGCACTTCCTCGACCACCAGGGTCAAGACATCTTGCGGAAACTTCGTCATCTGCATTCTCCTTTCAAGACAATGAACTTGTGAACGCAGATGCATTTTTACTCGTGCTGGCCAAGGAGCGCCAAGCCTTGCGGGCACGATTGTGACGCAACTCATTCTGAGGGCACGAGTTGAGGCGGAAGGTATTTCGCTTACGCCACTATTATGGATAAGAAAAGTACAATGCTAGCATTGCTATACTTATAGCAATGCTAGCATTGCTATACTTATAGCAATGCTAGCATGCCCCCTATTCGTTTTCGTTCCACGCATGCTCGCAATCGTCGCACCAGAACTCCCAGAAGCCGGGCGGCGTACTCTTGCTGACATCGCGGCTGCCACACTTCGGGCAGCGCTTGCCCGCCACGCGGGTGAACTTGGGTTTCGGGAGTCGATCCCACGCACGGCTTCGCCGTTTCCAGCGGGCCAATTCTTGCTTCGTCATTTCGATTCTCCTGCTTGGTGATGAACGTGGTGAACGTGGTGAACATTGAAACGCGTCTTTTCATCTAGCGTCACCTCTCAGGTGAGAGTAGATCGTGGAGTATCACCCAGCATCATCCCGTGTGCTGCGCCCCCCAGGGCACACATGAAAAAGCTGGGGGCAACGTTCACCACGTTCACCACGTTCACCGGGCCGGTGATTTTCAGGGTTTCCGTGATGAACATCGGGTGAACGTGGGTGAACGTTGAGCGTGACCAGATACCCGCTTTTTGTCCTGCCCGAAAACTCGACGGCAATGCCGGCCTGGCGCAGATTCGGCGCCAGCCGGCGCAAGTCGCCCGCGAGCCGGCGCGGCGTGCGTGGCCACCAGCGCTGCCGCTGGTCGTTGTCACTGGCCGTGATTTCAAGCGCTGTGAGCAAGTTGCCCACGGTGCCGCTGAACTCCCCTTCAATCGCCAGGTGCGAGATGAGCAATCCGGTGAGCGGGGCTGACTCAAGCGCCACCTGATTTGCCGCTTCGCGGTTCTGCCGATACGCGGTCAAAAAACTCTTGGCGGGCAGCCCCAGCCCGTGGCGGCACGCCACGGCCCAGGCCGCGAAATCGGCCATGCGTGGGGGCCGCTTCAAGTTCACGCTGTCGAGACGTTGCAGCCCGCTGACCACGCCATCGAGAAAACCGCCCAGGATCGCGGGCCGGGCTGACTCGAACGCTGACCAGAAAGCCGACTCGGTCTTGCGGGCGGCATCGTCGATGCGGGGCAGCTGCACCAACAGTGCCCGGTCAAGCAAATCGCCTCGCGTGGTCACTTCGTCGATGCCCGTGACGATCACGGGCCGCTGCGCGTCGAAAATCGTTTCATCTTCATCGGTGTGCAGCGTGCGTGTGGCGAAACCGCCACCAGTCGAGAGCCGGCAAAGGGCATCGCTGAGCCACGGGGACAGGTGGCTCAGGTTGTCGAGCGCGACAACCCAGCCATTGTTGGCGGCAATCGCCAGGTCGCGCTGTTCGCGGGGCTCGGCTCGGATCGGTGCTGCGTTCGGGTCGATCAGGCTGCGCAGCACGCGCGCGGCGGTTGATTTCGCGCTGCCCTGCTCACCGAAGAGGCACAGCACCGGAAACGGCCCCGTGGGCCGCATCGCGGCCACCAGCCAAGCAGCAACCAAGGGCCAGTCACCATCAGAGATATTCAGGAAGCGACGCAGGTCGGCGGCGTTGCCCGGCGTTGGAAAAGGCAGGGGCAGCATGGCACTGGCCCTGCGGAATCGCACAGGTGGGCTTTGAACGACTCGCCAGCCGGTGCTGTCGATCTCGACCGCACGCCACTCGGCGTCGGCCAGATCCAGATAGAGGGTGCCACCCAGTTGCGCCGCGCGCACATACACGGGCTGCTCGATGCCATCGAACACGGCGTGGCCTTCCAAAACGCCAACCGCGTCGATGATGGCCTGGGCCGATGCAGCGCGCTTGTACTTGCGAAAGTAGCGGCGGTTTAACCACGTTCGGAACGACCGTGAGCGCAGGGACCAATTCGCGAAATGGTCATCAGCGGGCAGCGTGATGTAGGCTGTGCCCTTCGGGCAGTGCCAGAGATCGCTGCCCGATGCGAGAACTAACTTGACCAGCTTCGTGGCTTGGGATTCTTCGTCTTTGCCCTTGCTGCTCTTGCCCAGGCCCAACTGATCCAAGTCACCGTTGCGGCTCGGCGGCGTGTAGAATTCGGTGCGGCCCGCCAGGGCGGCGTCGATGGTTCGCTCTCGATAATCCTGGCGCTCCCATTTCTCGCGCATCAGCCCCGAGCGGGCAAACAGGCGGGCGATTTGTTCCCGGTTGCCACGGCACCAGAATGCGAGTTTGGCGCAGAGGGCAAGATCGCCCGCGCTCTCATCCCCAGCGTGGTCGCTGGTGTCACCGGCCCACAGGCGGGCAAACTTGTTGCCGTTCGCGGCAGCCTGTGCCTTGTCGATAACTTCATCATCATCGAGCCCGAACGATGGCGTCGGTGTCGGCGGCGGGAACAGGTCGGCATGAAGCTTGGCGATGGCCTTGGTGCGCCGCAATAGTCGCTTCGGTGTTCCCTTGACGTGATGGCCGGTGAAGGTCAGATAGCGGCCCTTCGCGTACATCTCGACATGGCCGGTGCGGCAGCGGCCACCGGGCTTTGTGCCCGTGGTGATGATGCGCACGCCCGTGCCGCTCGGGCTGATCTCGGTGTAACTGCCCGCCTGGTCGATGATGGCTTGCGCCCACGGCTCAATTTTGCCCGAGTCGCAGTCGCGGCAGTGGTCGAGGTCGATGCCGACCAGGGCCATGTCTTCGACTAGCACCAGGCCGATGCCGGCCCAGCCCCCGGCCTGGTAGGCTGCCAGGGCCGCGTCGAAGCTGGCCCAGGTGCCTGGGTCGATGCTCGATGCAGCCTTGCCCGCGACCGTGAACGGGGGCTTCGTCCACTTGCCGTCGCGCTGCTCGAAGCGCCACAACACCCAGTTGTCGATGGCCTTGAGTTCTGCAGGAATGCGGGCAGGCCGAACCTTCAATGCAGTTGGTTTCACAGCCCGCGCTCCTCCAACCATCGCGCCGCGCGTTCGCTGGACCGCTGGCGGGCCGTGAGAGAGCGTCGCCGCTCGACGGGCTGCTGATAGCCCAGGTCGGGCGTCTGCGCTTGCATAAACCGCTTCAGGGCATTCGCGGAAGTGAGCCAGCCCCGGCCACCGAGTCGAGCGGCTTCCAGGTGCAAGCGCTGCCCATCTGGGGCTGCTAGGCCCTTCAAGATCCAGCGCAACAAACATTGATGTGAACTTGCGCGGCCCTTGCGTGGCGATGGGAGCAAGCGGGCCGCTTCCCGCAGGCTGAGCCCTTGCCCTGCGGCAATCTCTTCAAGTAACTGTTCCGTGGTCATGCTCTGTTCCCTCCGCGATTGAGTGAAGTCGAAGGGAATCGTAGTTGGCGAGAGTTTCTGATCGGTTTCCGCTGGGAAACTACTCAGAACTTTTTTTGACGTGCTGGGCTTCGACGTGCAGAGTGAAGGGAACGCCGGCCTGCCCCAGCGTGCTGTTGATCTTCGTCACGGCCACCTTGACCTGACCCGACGTGACCACCGACTCGCCCCAGACGGCTTCGGCAAGCTCATCAAAGGAAGCCACATCGCGGCCCCACATGTGCCGAAGCAACTTCCAGGGCACGGGCTGCATCTTCCATTTCTGGCCCTTCCATTCGAGCCAGTTCGGGGGCTTCGGGCCGTCGCCCAGGGCCAGCAAATCTTCCACAGCGGTGCGCATGGCCGTGATGTTGCTGCCCTGATAGATCCAGTCCCAAGCAGCCTGCAAGGCACATCGAACATCGGCAGGTAGGCCGTCGATGCCGTTGCCCCCCTGCATTGCCCTGGTGAGGCTCAAGAAGTTCTCGCGAGCATCCAGGATGGCGCCGGCGCCCCTGCTCTCCAAAGCCACACGCAAGACGCTGGCCGCTTCGATGATGGCGGGCAGTCGGGCCGGTGTTACGTCTGACCAGTCAGGCATCGACAGCCCCAGACAAGAAGAAAAGAGCCCGCCAGGCACTACCTAGCGGGCATCGTCATCATCATCATTCTAGACGATTAGCCGATCTCTGCGGCAACACGCTCGGCAAGGGCTTCGTTGCGCTCGGCGTATACCTGCGTAACGTCGGCTCGCTGGTGCCCTAGCATGACCTGGGCAGCCTCCACACCGTAGGTCCTGCGCACCTCGGTGGCGAAGCTGTGCCGCAGCCGATTCGGGGACCACCGGGGCACGCCGGCCTTCTTGCAGGCGCGGGCGATGGCATGAGCGTAGCTTCGCGTATCGTAGTGGTCGGAAAGCCGCTTCTTGGGCTTCTTCCGCTTGCGGGAAACCTGCGACGGCTGCACCTTGGACTTGCGCAGCCTTCGCTTCTCGGCTAGGTAAAGGGCCATGCCTTCACGCGGGCTGAACAAGTGAGCCCCCATGTTGAGTGTCAAGAACGGCTTGATGATGGCCTGTGCGCGCTTTCCCAGCGGGATAATGCGATCATGTCCCAGCAGTTCCGTCTTGTGGTGAGCCGGGCGATACATCCACAGCGGGCCGCTCATGTCAATGTCGCATGCTCGCATCTGGCAGGCTTCACCTGGACGCATACCGGTGAGCGCTTGCAATTCGATGAGTGCCTTGATGGGGGCCAAGACGTGAGGCAAGACTGCATCAACGAATGCCTGGGGCACGGGCTTCACTTTCTCGGTTTCTCGGGCTTTCGAGCGGCCCCGGTGCAGCCCTTCGACGGCGGCCAACGCCTGGTAGATTGGCGAAGGCACAAGCTCATTCTCAACGGCCCAGCGAAAGAGCCACTTGATGCGGCCCACTCTCTGATTCACTACACCGCGAGACAGGCCGACACGGATGACCTTTTCTTGCCACTCGCCCCCTTTAACCCTGACCCGTTGCGTGATGGGCTGCCTGACCATCTCCTCACGCACGGCCTTGAGAGCCAGGGGGCCGAAGTCTTGAGCCGGCATGTGCCCGTAAAGCCGGCGCAGGGGCCGCAGTGCCAGTTTCCAATCGTCGAGCGCGTAGGTGGGTTTGCCATCGTGGCCACGGTAGCGCTCTTGGGCATGCGGCCAGAAACGCTGGCACAACTCATTTACGGTGAGGTCGCTGCCCGGCTTCTTGAAAGTGCGGGCCGCAGCTTCCCACTCGCTGATGGCGCGTGCATACTCAGCCCGGCTCTCCTTCGACTTCCAGGGACCAAGCAGCACGTCACGGCGCCCGCCCAGGCCATCCGTCAACGTGACGATGGCCTGCCCGCTTGCCTTGTGCCTGCGATAACTCGGGATTTTTCGCTCCGACATTGCAACCCCTTTCCCGTTGTGCGGAATGTTCCGCGTGATTCCGGGTTTCAGGCTGCACTGCCGACCATCGACAGGTTCGCGTAAACTGCGATCAGCTTCAGATTTGTGCCAGTGGGCACTGAGGGATTCGAACCCCCGACCCCCTCGGTGTAAGCGAGGTGCTCTAGCCGCTGAGCTAAGTGCCCGCACTGCAACTGTACCGCACCGGGCTGCCCTTGACCATCCGGTTTCGGGGCTTGACGTCGAGGCCGGCCCTGCCAACATGACAGTGATTGGCCGCTTCCTTGTCGCTCCTGAACCGGAAACGCATGACCGAGTCCTGTCCGAGCAGCGAAGAGATTCGCCAGTGGCAATCGGGCGCTTTGCCGCTCGAACAGGCCGAACAGCTGGCACGACACCTGAGCAGCTGTGCCAGCTGCCGGAGCGCCCTGGGCAGCGTGGCCAACAAGCAACCCCAGGCCGCCGCGCGTCGGGCCATTGCCAACGCTAGCGACGACGATGACGACGATCTGGCGGCGTTCCATCCCTATCTGAAACCGGGCCAGAACCCGGATGAACTGGGCCGCATCGCCCACTACCGCATCCTCAAGATCATTGGCGAAGGGGGCATGGGCATTGTCTTTCGTGCCGAGGATCCACGGCTCGAGCGGCTGGTGGCCCTCAAGGCGATGAAGCCCGACCTGGCGAAGATCCCCGTGTCGCGGCAGCGTTTCCTGAATGAAGTCCGCGCGGTGGCGTCCATCCGCAATGACCACATCGTCACCATTCATCACATTGGCGAGCAGGAGGGAGTGCCCTACTTCGCCATGGAGTTGCTCGAAGGGGAGCCGCTCGACGAATATCTGAGCCGGAAGGGCAAGTTGCCGATTGCGGAGATCGTCCGGCTGGCCCGCGAGACGGCGCAAGGGCTGGCAGCGGCCCATGAGCGCGGCATCATCCATCGCGACATCAAGCCGTCCAATCTGTGGCTGGAAGCACCCGGGCAGCGTGTCAAGATCCTCGATTTTGGCCTGGCGCGGCCCGCGGCGCAGGCGGAACATCTCACCGATCCGGGCCGCTTCGTGGGCACGCCCGCCTATATGTCCCCCGAACAGGCGCGAGGCAGCGAGATCGACCCACGCTCCGACCTTTACAGCCTCGGGTGTGTCCTCTATGAAATGGCGGCCGGGCAAGTCCCCCTCCGGCGTCAGCCTGTATCCGAGATGTTGAAGGCGCTCGCCAGCGAGGAACCGGAGCCATTGCGGCGGCACCAGCTCGACTTGCCTCCTGCGTTCGAGGAGCTGGTCCACAGGCTACTGGCGAAGCAAGCTGTGGATCGGCCCCAATCGGCGCGGCGGGTGGTCGAGATTCTCACGGCCATCGAAAAGGACCTGGCGGGCAAGAGCGCGGCGACGGCTTCACGGGCTCGGGCCGCCGTGGCATTCCAGCCCAAGCCGAGTTTCGTGCGCGGACATCGGCCCGGCTTCGACGAAGAGACGGTCGATCTCCTGCACCGGCGCTTGAAGGCAGCGGCCCTCGTGGTCTGTGTCGGGCTGACGTTCAGCTTCGTGAACTCGATCTCGTGGGGCAACAATCACCTCATGACCCTGCGGCTGGTCGTCTTCGCGCTGGCGATCGGGACCTTTGTACTGCTGGCCGGGCAGCGCCGCTACACTCTGCGGCAGCTGCGCTGGTGGGAACTGGTGGTGTTCGGTCCGCCGCTCGTGCAGGTCACCTTGATGCCGGCCGAGTTGATTGTGGAGAGTGCTCGTGCGGGGGACGCCGTCACCGCGATTGCCATGCGCACCGTCAATCATGGGCTGTGGAGTGCCATGATCGTGGGTTACGCGCTCCTGATTCCCAACACCTGGCAGCGCGCTGCGCTGATCCTCGTGCCCATGGGCTTTATGCCGCTGCTCATCGACAAGGTCCTTGTTTACCGGATCGCCGAGGTACGCGCCGACTTCAGACTGGAACGTATGCCGGCGCACTGGTCGCTGCTGGCTGCGCCGTTCAGCATCTATGCCGTGCATATCCTTCGTTCCTTGCGGCAGGGTGATTACCAGGGCCGCCGCCTCGGCGAATATGTGCTGCAGGAGCGACTGGGGGCCGGCGACCACGGCGAGGTCTTTCGCGCCACGCACATGCTGTTGCGGCGGCCCTGCGCGGTCAAACTCATCCCGCTCGATCCCAAGATCGACGATCTCAACCTGGCCCGCTTCGAACGCGATGTGCAGTGCACCATCACGCTGGCACACTGGAATGTCGTGGAAGTCTACGACGTGGGCCGCTCGGGCGACGGCAACCTCTACTACGTGATGGAAGAAATCGAGGGGCTCGATGCCGCCGAGCTGGTCGCTCGTTGCGGGCCGCTGCCCGCCGCCCAGGCGATCCATCTGTTGCAGCAAGCCTGCTCCGCCCTCCACGAGGCTCACCGCCTCGAACTGATTCATCGCAACCTCAAGCCCACCAACTTGCTGGTCACGCAGCGCGGCGGGCAGACCGACGTGCTCAAGCTGGTCGATTTCGGCCGGCTCAAGCCCGGCGATCCAACCTACCGCGCTCCCGAACAGCTGAAAGAAGACGCCAGGGAGGACGCCCGGGCCGACATCTACAGCCTGGGGGCCGTGGCCTACTTCCTGGTCACGGGCCGCCCCCCGTTCGTGGCAGCCACCCCGACCGAGATCGTCGTCGCCCAGCTGCGCGATCCGGTTCAGCCCCCTTCGGTGCTGCGGCCGGATGTGCCCGCCGATCTCGAGCAAGTGATCTTGCGTTGTCTGCAAAAGGAACCGCAGGGCCGCTACGCTACCCCCGCGGCCCTCGGCGACGCACTGGCCAGTTGTACGACCGGCGCAGCGGTCGCGACGATGTAAGTTCTCGCCCGCCCCATGCGTACAATGAAGGAAAGGAGAAAACTCATGGACAAAGCTACCTTCGGGGCCGGCTGTTTCTGGGGTGTCGAGGCTGCCTTCCGCAACGTGAAGGGTGTCGCCGATGCTGCTTGCGGATACATGGGCGGCGTGGTCGAGCAGCCCAGCTATCGCCAGGTTTGTTACGACAACACTGGACACGCCGAGGTGGTCCAGGTCGATTACGACCCGGCCCAGGTTTCCTACACACAGTTGCTGGAAGCGTTCTGGAAGATGCATGACCCGACGACGAAGAACCGCCAGGGGCCGGATGTCGGGGATCAATATCGCTCGGCGGTCTTTTTCCACTCCCCCGAGCAAGAAGCACAGGCGCGGGAATCACTGGCCCAGGCCCAGGGCCGCTTCGCCCGGCCGATTGTTACCGAGATCTCGCCGGCAGCCACCTTCTGGCGGGCCGAGGAATATCATCAGAGATACTTCGAGAAGCACGGCATGGGCGGCTGCCACGTTCATTGAGAGCGCAGCAAAGAAGCCCGGCAGCGCGACCGCGCCGCCGGGCTTCTTGTGTTTCGTTAGCCCATCACTGGCAGTAACAAGTCATCGGCTTGTAAGCACGTTGCCACTGTCCGGGTGCGGCGGCCGGCGCCACGCCGGTGGCCGGTGCGGGCGTCGTGCAGGCATTGTTGCAGCAATCGTTGTAGGGCTGCGCCACCGGATAGGCGGCCGGGGCATAGCTCACCGGGCCAGCCTGTCCGCACGGCGGGCAGCAAGCCGGCGGGCAGCACGCCGTGGGCGCCGGTGCATAATGCTGCTCCGGGCAGCACCAGCGCCGGCACATGCGGCAACAGCCCGTCTGTAACATCAGCCCGACCAACAGCACCATCAGGGCGACACGCTTGACGCGCATGTCTCGGCCTCCTCGTTTCGGCGGACAGCAATCCCGCTTCGCGTTCCGGGATGAGTGGATGGCGGGATAGTCTGCGCCCCCCCTGCCGGTCAAGCTCACTTTTCCGCGTGCGGGCCAGCACAGGTTGGGTAGAATCCGCAATGGAGGTGAGTGGTGACGATTCACCGCCGTCACTTGCCAGTGCCTACCTCTGTCTTGCGGACTGCTCAATCCAACCAAGGAGCTCACCATGAACAGGCGGCAGTGGTTGCAACGATCGATCGTGGGCAGCGGTGCGCTGGCCGCGACCGCCCGGCTCGGGCATGCGGCCGACGACAAGAAGCTTCCCCCGCTCAAGATCACCGACGTGAAGACCATCCTGACGCAGCCCGCCAATCCGCGCCTGGTCGTGGTCAAGGTGGTCACGAACGAGCCCGGGCTCTACGGGCTAGGCTGCGCCACCTTCACGCAACGTGCCCGCGTCGTCGAGACCGCCGTCGACAAGTACCTCAAGCCTTTCCTGATCGGCAAGGACCCGTTGAAGATCGAGGACCTGTGGCAAGCGAACTTTGTCAGCTCGTACTGGCGTAACGGCCCGGTGCTGGGCAACGCCATCAGCGGCGTCGACATGGCCTGCTGGGACATCCTCGGCAAGCGGGCCGGCATGCCCGTCTATCAACTGCTCGGCGGCAAATGCCGCGACGGCGTCGACACCTATCGACATGCCAGCGGCAAGGACTTCAAAGAGGTCGAGGAGCAAGTCCGCAAGTTCATGGCGGAAGGCTACCGCCACGTCCGCGCCCAGGTGGCGATTCCCGGCCAGGCCACCTACGGTTCCGGCGACAAGGACGACGCCAAGCGCGAAGGGCAAAACAACAAGCCCGGCCTGTGGGAAGCGCGGGCCTACGTCCGCACGGTGCCGAAGCTGTTCGAGCATCTGCGCAAGCAAGTGGGGGACGAGGTCGAGCTGTTGCACGACACCCACGAGCGGATTCCGCCCATCCTGGCCGTGCAACTCTGCAAGGACCTGGAACCGTACAAGCTGTTCTTCCTCGAAGATCCGTTCAGCCCGGAAGACATTGGCTACTTCAAGAACCTGCGGCAGCAGAGCAGCACGCCAATCGCCATGGGCGAGCTGTTCAACAACCCGAACGAATGGCTGCCGCTGGTGAGCGAGCGGCTGATCGACTTCATCCGCATTCACATTTCGCAGATCGGCGGGCTGACCATGGCCCGCAAGACGGCGGCCCTGTGTGAGTTCTTCGGCGTGCGCACGGCATGGCACGGGCCGGGAGACCTGTCGCCGGTGGGCTCGGCGTGCAACATCCATCTGGGCTTCGCCACCAGCAACTTCGGCGTGCAAGAGGCCTCGCCGTTCAACGATGCCTTGCAAAACGTATTCCCGGGCTGCCCGGAGCTGAAGAACGGTTACTGGCAAGTGAGCGATCGGCCCGGGTTCGGCGTCGACCTCGATGAGAAGCTGGCGGCCAAGTTCCCGATCACCGACGATCCGCCCTTCGACATGCGCTGGGGCAATTACCGCCGCAAGGATGGCTCGATCGTCAAGCCGTGAGTGGCCGCTTGCCGCACTTCGCTTGCGCGACGGGCGAACCCTCGGATCTCAGTGGAAGAAGCCGACCCAGAAGCTGAAGATGCGTTCGCGGTCGCTTTCTTTCTGGACCACGGGGACGCCGAAGTCGAGGGCAATGGGTACTGGCCCGAACATGGGCATGATGATACGCAGACCGACACCGCAGGTGACGCGGTAGTCGCGGATCTCGACGCTGCTTTCCACGGTGCCGGAATCGACGAAGGCCACCATGTAGAGCTGGTCGTTGGCCCGCAAGGGGATCTGGTACTCGACGCTGTTGAGCAGCATGAAGTCGCCGCCGACCTTGAAGCCAAGCTGATCGGGGCCGACGCCGCGGAACTCGAAGCCGCGAATCGTTCGGAAACCACCGGCATAGAGCCGCTCGTAGACCGGCGCCTGCGAGCCGGTTACCGAGACCTGGTTACGCATGGCCAGCACGTGGCGGCCGCTGCCGTCCGGGCGCTGGTAGGCGGTCCAGTACTTGCTGAACTCGGCGGTGGCCGTCGGGAAATCGAAGGCGCCGAGCACTTGCTCGAACGCAAGGTCCAGGAACGAGCCCTCGGTGGGCCGCAGGTACGAGTCGCGCGTGTCGCGTTGCACGCCGGCGCGCAGTCCTAGCTAGAAGGTGTCGCCGACGACATCCTGGAAGGTGGCTGGTGCGAAGAAGGGGACGTCGAAGACGCCCACGGTTTCGATGCGGTGGCTGGTGTTGAAGGTCCACCAGTCGTTGAGGC
>JBFWSD010000058.1:0-12815 GCA_050248575.1 Gemmataceae bacterium | reverse complement strand
TCCGGCATTCGCGGCAGCCTCTATCACTCGCACAGCTTCGAGAGCTGGGCCTCCCGCCTGGCGGGCTGGAAGATCGTCATGCCCTCGAACTCCCTCGACGCCTACGGGCTCATGCTCTCCGCCATCGTCGATCCGAATCCCGTGCTCTACCTGATGCCCAAGGCGCTCCTGCGCGTGCGCGGCGAACGCCTCATTCCGGGCGAGCCCGCCGAGGAGGAAGAACTGAAGAAGATGATCGACGCCCCGGTGGGGGATCGCAGCAAATGGCAGCCCCGCTGGCCCGAGCTGAAAGAGTACTTCGTGCCCCTGGGCAAGGGCGAACTCGTACGCGAAGGGACGACGGCCACCGTCGTCAGCTATGGCCGCACCCTGCCCCTGTGCCTCCGGGCCGCCGACGAACTCCAGCAAGAGCTGGGAGTCAGCTTCGACGTCATCGACATGCGCTCCATCTTTCCTTACGACTGGCAGCTGATCAGCACCAGCGTGCTGAAGACGGGCCGCTTTCTGATGGTCAACGAAGACACCGAGGTGACCAACTTCGGCGAGCACCTGCTGCGGCGGGTGATCGACGAGCATTTCTACGATTTGCTGGTGC
Organism: Gemmataceae bacterium; assembly: GCA_050248575.1. Lineage (GTDB taxonomy): Bacteria > Planctomycetota > Planctomycetia > Gemmatales > Gemmataceae > JBFWSD01. Next base: position 12,220 of record JBFWSD010000058.1, on the reverse strand, counting down.
GGCCCCGCATGCTGGCGGGCAAGCACAACCCGGGCATCGGCCTGAATCAGGTCTACGAGCAGAACACGGTGCCGCAGCAAGGGCACGTGAAGACGGCCCTGCGCGACATCGCCACCGACGAGGCGTGAACGGCGTAGAATGAATGGGCGAATCTGTTTAGGCCGTGAGGAACTGTCATGAAGGCCGTCATTGCCGAAGTTCCAGAGAACCTTCTCGAAGCCCGCCAGCGCACCGGGGCTGATCAGTGGGACGAGACCGGGCGATGAAACGTACGACAAGCTGCCTTTTCATGAGGAGCTTGGCGTGCCCGAGGTCTGGGTCATCCATCGCGACACCAAGCTGCCCGAGATTCACGTGCTGAAGCGCGGCAAACTCAGAAGCAGCGCGCCACCAGTGAAGGCTGGCTGCGCAGCCCGGGCATTGGAGTCGAGTTGAAGAAGGGCAAGTCCAGCAAGCTCGCCATTCGCCTCACAGGTGATGACAGCACGCGGGCCGACTTGCCCGAAGATTGAATTCCAATCGTCAGTCGAATTTGGCGTGCTTGCCAAGCGTGCCCAGCGCGGTACCCAGCTCGGGATTGGAGAGTAGCTCCGCCAGTCGATGCTCCATCAGATTCTTCATCTGTTCGGTTGGGCCGGCGACCGCGCAGGTTTGCTTGAAGGCGGCTTCCACGTTGGCCCGCTGTTTCATCAATTCGGCCGCGCCCAGCGCATGGGCCTTATCGAACAGGAAATTGAGCCGCTCGGTGGCTTTCTTGGTCTGGATGATATCGGTTCCGGCGAGCTTCCAGCACACTTCCTCGACCACTGAATCGCGCAGGTCGGTCCAGGCCTGCCCCTTGAGCTTCACGCCTTCATCGATGGTGGCCATGACGAGGTCGACGGGATCGTCGAGGTCCTCCGGGTAGATGGTGAGGTAATCGGCAACCTGGCGGGCCGTGAGCATCTTGAGCACGTCGCTGGCGCGGCGGCGGCCCGTGTCGCTGATCTCGACGAAGTCGTCGAGCTTGGGCTTTTCTTTCTCGTAGACGGTGTCGAGCTCGGCGAGCAGTTTGTCGGTCTTGTCGAACTCCCCCTTGGCGAGGGTGAGGCGGAGATCGGTGAGGATGCCGCGCATCTTGTCGCTCCCCTTGGCGGCCTCGCGCTTGGTGGCCTTGGGGCTGACCTCCTTGGCAAGCTTGACGAGCGCCTTGTACTGGTCGCCCGTCAGCCCGAGGTTGGTGAGCATCTGCAGGGCATTGACCTCCATGCTGAGCTTGTTGAGGTCGGCCTTGCCCTGGGCAAAGGTAGCGGGCACATCGGCCCCGACAGCAAGCAAACCAATCGCCAGCATGGCCCAGGCCATCGTGTGCAGCTTGTTCATGGTGCGAGTCTCCGCAGATCCGGTTGGAGGGGGTGAGTGCTTCCAGGTCATTCTAGCAAGTGTGGCCTGGAAGCGATCTGTTACATGGAACCCCGGAAACCGCACGGAGCATCGCTAGGCCAGTGGCAAGATCAAGGTGAGGATCCAGACGAGGGGCAGCCCGACCAGCCCCATCACGATCAGCGTCGCGGTCCAGCTCTTGAACGTTTCCCCCTCGGTGAAGCCGCTCATCTTGCAGACCACCCAGTAGCCGCTGTCGTTCATCCAGGAGCCGACCAGCGAGCCGGCGCCGATGGCCATCAAGAGATAGACCGGATGATAGCCCAGCAACTCCTTCACGTTAGCCATGTTGAATTCGAGCCCCTGAGCGCTGAGCCGACCAACGATGATGCCCTTGACGATGTCGGATGTGGTGATCATGGACACGGTGCCCGAGCCCTGGGCAATCTTGAACAGCACGGCGATACCCCAGGCCACAACCAGGGGAGAAACTCCTCCTTCGCGGGCCAGGTAATCGATGCTCTCGCCGACGCCGACCGCCTTCAGCATGGCGCCGAAGGAGCCGCCCGCACAGGTGATCAGCAAGATCATGCCCGCCTCGTCGAGCGCCTTGGCAGTGAAGTCGCCCAGCTCGCGCCGGCTCATCTTCAGCCGCACGGCCACCAGCACCATGGCGACAATCGCCGACAGGAGAAGCGCGATATTCTTGTCGCCGATGAAGGCCAGCACACTGCGCGTGCTCACCCAGATGTCCCCCAGCTGAAAGCCCGTATCGATGTCGGGGTATTTCTTGGCCAGCGACACGAAGAACGTGTACGACGTGATCAGCAGCACGGGCAACACAATCGGCACGAGCGACCAGAACAGCGAGGGCAGCTCCTCATCGGGCCGATGGGCACGCTCCTCGAGCTCTTCGAGCGTGACCTCGCCGACCTGGCGGAGCGGCACGGGCCAGCGGGCATTGGCCCAGGCGCCATACGCGAAACCGCAGAGCGCCATCGGCGCACCCACGCACAGGCCAATCAGGATGGTCATGCCAAGGTCTACATCGAGATTGGCGGCCATGCCGACCGGGCCAGGGGTGGGGGGCACGAGGGAGTGTGTCACCGCGCCCCCCGCGCCAATGGCCATCACATAGAGGAGGTAATCCTTGCCCGTGCGCAGCCGCAGCGCCTTGGCGAGCGGCACGAGCAAGAAGAACACCGTGTCAAAGAAGACGGGCACCGACAAGACAAAGCCGCTGGTGAGCAAGGCAAAGGGCGCGTAGCGTTCCCCGAACAGGCGTGCGAAGGCGCGGACGATGCGGTCGGCGGCCCCGCTGTCCATCAGGGCCTTGCCGATGATGGTGGCCAGGGCAATGACCAGCCCGATCGACCCCATGAGGTTGCCGAAGGCGACCGCCACCTGCGTGGGCGCCTGCACCAGGTCGAGCTGCGGCTCGGCCTTGGGTGCGGGGGCCGTCTGGCCCGGCTCCGCCTTGGGCTTGACCAGGATCACACGCGGCGACAGCAGCCCCACCAGGAGCGCCGCGCCGATCAACGCCAGGAAGGCGTTCACGCGCAGATAGATGATCAGCACGAAGATGGTCAGCACGCCCAGCGCGAGCAGAACCAGTGGGTAGGGGTCGAATGTTGTCATTGGTCACTTATCGCTTGTCATTGGTCAGTTGCGAGCCTTGCACGATGATAGTGATGGATCAAGAGGGTGCAAGCAAGAAGTCTCAACGCGATGACAAGTGACAAGTGGCAAGTGACAAGTGACAAGTGGCAAAGTACAACAACTGCAGGCAAGGAACTCTACACCAGGAGCAACGACATGACGCCATCCGACCTGCGACAGTTCATGGAGTTCAACCGCAAGAAGACGATCGATCTGCTGGATGCGATCGACAAGCGGCCCGACAAGAAGACGATTCTGGGCTGGCGGCCCGGCGCGGGGCGGGCGCACATCGCCTGGCAGTTCATGCACATCGCGGCCACCGACGATCGCCATCTTTACGTGCGCATGCGCGGAGGCGAGCCCAAAGAGCCCGACCTCGTCAAGCGTTTTGCGGGGGGCAGCACCCCCGACGACAACATTCCCACGTGCGATGAGATTCGCGCCTATTTGGCGGAACGGCGGGCCGAATTGCTCGAGCACCTGTCGAAGCTGACGGCCGCCGACATGCGGACGAAGCCGCAGCCCGAGGCCCCCTGGGTCTATGAGGAATGGTTCCAGGTGCTGGCCTGGCACGAGGCCCATCACCAGGGGCAGGCCCACATCACGCTCAACCTCTATCGCGCCGCCCAGGATCCGGACATGACCAAGGTGGGCCACTGAGTCAGTTCTTCTTCAGCAGGTCGCGGTGCACGCGGGCCACGTCCCACATGTAGTGATCCACCTTGTGCTCGACGGACCTGGCGATGTGTTCCGCGGCTTTCTTCTTGTCGCCGAGGGCTTCGTAGTAGAGGCCCAGGTAGAGGTGGGCGTAGAAGAGCTGGCGATTGAGGCGATCCTTGGGCGGGCTGCCCGCCTGGGCGTCTTTCAAGACGTCCTCGGGCTTGGCCTCCCCCTTGAAGAGGGCATAGACGGTCATCATGGGGACGCGGCCGTCCTTGCCGATCTTGAGGATCTCGCCGCGCGCCTTGTCGACCCCCTTGGCCCGGGCGTTGCACAGGAAATGCCAGACGGCGTTCTCGACGTCGTTGGTGTCGACTTTTTCGTAGGCGTTGAACTGCTTGGCCCCTTTGTCGAACTCCTTGGCGTAGTAGTAGGAGATGCCGCGCTGCCAGTGGCCCGCCTCGGCCTGGGGATTGCGGGCAATGTAAGCGTCGAAGTCCTCGATGGAGCCCTTGATGTCCCCCTGCTTGAAGCGTTCGCCGCCGCGTCGCTGGTAGGCTTCGGCTGCCTCGGGAGACTTGGGCGCCAGCTCGATCACCTTGGTGAAGTCAGCAATCGACTTCTCGCGCATTTCCTTGTTTTCAAAGACGAAGCCGCGCACCAGGTAAGCACGCGGGTTCTTGGGATCGGCCTTGATGGCTTTCTCGACCAGGACCATGGCCTCGTCGGGCTGGCGTTCCTTGAAGAGTTTCTGCATAGCGTCCTTGAGCAGGTCATTGGCCGACTGGGCCTGGGCCAGGCCGGCGGAGAGGAGCAAGATCAAGAAACTCAGCGTGCGCATGGTCGTCTCCCTGAAGCTGTAGGCCCTCCCGGTCGCTGCGCGGCGGGCTAATTTCCCATAATGATGCGCTGGGCCGGGGAAAAGTACGTGTCAGGTTTGTCTGTCCGTCAACGGACCGCTTGCACACTTCGCTTGCACAAGAAACCTGTTATGCAAGTCACCTCAGGTCATTGCAGCTTGACGATTTAAGGCGAAAATCGCCGAATCGCGAGTGTGCAAGCATCCAGGCTGTGGCCCGCGTGCTCATGCCATAACTGCTGACTCCCCTAAAACTTTTGTTGCCGACACGGATTCGGCAGCGCCCCGCAACGGCACTCAGTCCGCGCTGAGAATGGCGGCCAAGCGGCTTGCGCAATGAAGGCCTATGTCCGTTCGCTCTTAGCCATTGCAGGATTTTGATTTGCGCCAGAAGGCCGGCCCCGAAAGGCAAAAGTGCGCAAACAAACGCCTCAAGTCGCAGTGACCAAAAGACTTTCGCATCGGGTGTTGACACCGAGCGACATTGGTTCGACACCTCCCGTCGCTATGCAGCGGGCCAATTTCCCATAATGCTGCGCCGGGCCGGGGAAAAGTACGTGTCAGGCTTGTCTGTCCGCGGGACCAATTCGTGAAGATTCACGAATCGGCCCGCTCTACTTTGCTTTCTTGAATACCAGCCGTGCGTCGCCTGCTTCCTGATAGCCGGTGCCCAAAAGAGCGTCCTCTCCCTGTTTTTTCGCAAAATCGAGCGAGGAGGGTCGCTCGAGCAAGTGGTTCCAGCGCAGGCGCAGGATGAGCCGGTCGCCATCGAGCTGATAAATGCCGGCGGCGCTGTTGCCCTTGCCGTCCTCCTGGATGCGCTGAAGGGCGATGGAAGCCGCTGGCTTGGAGCGGGGATCAACCAGGACTTTCAAAGTTTCACTTTGCCCGGCTTCTTTCCAGGTGAGCTGATCGTCTTTGAAGACGAGCTGGAAATCCTTGATTTCTTTGTCGTTGAGGGGAGTGTGGTCGTAGCGCCCCTCGATGAGGTTCCAGGTGCCCTGGAATTTCTTCAGTTCGGCCCGGGCAATCTCGAGGAAGTCTTCCTCGTGCTTCTTGAATGCCTTTTCGCGCACCAGCGTGACGCGGGCGGCCCCTTCGTCCTTCAAGGTCTTCGGCCGCATTTCCGGGTTGGGTCCGATGCAAACGGTCAGCGTTTCCCCGGAAATCTCGTACACTCCCTTGGCCGTCAGGTTCGCAGCGGCGAGCGTCAAATCGATTTGCCTGGGATTGGTTGCCGGGTTGAGCTTGAACTGCACTTTTTCCGTGGTGCTGGATGCCTTGATGTCCTCGCGGTTGGTCAAGATCTGCTTGAGCACCGGGCGGCGCGGCCCCTTGTCCTTGACGAGGAACGAAACTAGCATCTCCTTGCTGGGAAACTCGAAGTTGTTTCCCTTGACCGTGCATTTGGCCTTGCCGTCCAGATCCAGCACGTTGATGGTCTTGCCGTCGAACTCGCCGACAACCAGATACCAGGTGCCTTGCAGTTTCTCCAGTTCCTCCTTGGCGGCATCTTTCTTGCCCTGGGCAACGGCCAGGCCAACACACAGGAAGAGCAGGCAGAAACTACGCATCGGGCGCTCCTTTCGCAGGCGGTTCAAGCGAGAAAACGAGCCATCAACTCGTGGCCCTTATCAAAACAAGTCGGGGCAGCGGCCGCAACTATTTCGTCGTAAGTAGACTGGCCCTGCGGCTTGATGCCCGTGCCCGCCACGGCGAAGGGGACATGGCCGTGGGAATGGGCCCGCGTCCGTAGCGGCGTGCGATGATCGGGCGAGACCAGGATCCGCCAGTCGCCGTGCTTCGGCAACGCTTCCAGGAGCGGGCCGACAATGTGCTCGTCGATCCGCTCCAGCGCCTTGACCTTCTCGTCGGGCTTGCCCTCGTGGGACGCCTCATCGGGGGCTTCCACATGGACGCAGACCACGTCATGATCCTCGAGTGCCTTGATGCCCGCCTTGCCCTTGGCCGGGTAGTCGGTATCGAGATAGCCCGTGGCGGTGGGCACGTCGATCCGCGTCCAGCCGAGCAAGACGCCGACGCCGCGCACGAGATCGACCGCGCTGATGATGGCCCCCTTCTTGCCGTAGACCTGCTGGAATGGCTGCAAGCTTGGTGCACGGCCCTGGCCCCAGAGCCAGATCTGCGTGGCGGTCCGCTTGCCCGCCTTGGTACGGGCCGCGTTGGCCGGATGATCCTTGAACAGGCCGCGGCTCTTTTCCATCAAGCCGCGGAGCAGGTCGCTGCCCGGGCCCTTCGGCAAATGATTGGCAATCGGCCGGTCGGGCACATCGTGCGGGGGCTGCGTCTGCGTATCGTTGCCGAAGGGAGCGCCCCCTTCGCCGCGAAAGACGAGAATGTTGCGATAGCTGACGCCGGGATGAAATTCGAGCCGCTGGTCGCCCGCGGCCAGCTTTTCCTGCAAAGTGCGCACGAGGGCCGCGCCGGTCTCGTTATCGATGTGGCCCGCGGTGAAGTCGCGCATCTCTTCCTGGTCGACGTGGACCAGGTTGCAGCGGATGGCCCAGTCCTTGGGCCCGAGCGGGATGCCCATGGCGGCCGTCTCGAGGGGGGCGCGGCCCGTGTAGACGACCAGCGGGTCGTAGCCGAACAGGCTCAAGGTGGCGACGTCGCTGGCCGGCGTCAGCGAGGCGGGCACGTTGTTCGAGCGGCCCACGTAGCCCGTGGCTGCGATGCGGTCCATGTTCGGCGTGCGGGCCGCTTGCAGCGGGGTTTTCCCCCCCAGCGACTCTTGAGGTTCGTCGGCACAGCCGTCCGGAATGACGATGGCGTATTTCATAGGGATCGATACCTGATCACAGCGGTTCTTGAAACAGTCGTAATTGTGGGAGCACTCTCTGAATCATCGCGAAGTTGCATTGTAGCAGCGCGTCCGTGCCGGGGAATCGGCGAAGTGAGCGAGCGAAAGAATGGCGCGTGCGGGCGCAGACTGGGCAAACCTTGCGGCCCGTCGGCGGCGGGGCGGTTGTAGTCATTACAAGCAAGCGAGCGACGGCAGCGCCTGCCCGTCGATTTTTACTGATCCCCAACTTCCTTCCAGTTCATCGATTGCGAGCGAGGTTCTTGCGGAAAGCGCGCGCAATCCCGGCCCCGGCTCAAGTTTTGCTGTAGAGTTGTTGCGGACACGTCAATGGAGAGTTCTCTGCTCTCCGTCGCCCGCACGGAACACAGATTCGGAGGCCACCTCTTGCGGCACCACGTCGTGACTCGCGTGCTGATCCTCATCGGGATCCTCGGCTCCATGGGAGCCCAGTATCGCACCCCCAACTTCGTCGTTGACGCCCCCACTCCGCAGATCGCGCAGCAAGTCGGCCAGTATGCCGAGCACTATCGCAAGGAAAAAGCGATGCAGTGGCTGGGCTACGAGATGCCGACGTGGCCGCAGCCCTGCCCGTTGCAGGTGAAGGTCACCATGGGCGGCGCGGGCGGAGCCACTTCCTTCGCCTTCGATCAAGGGCAGGTCCTTGGCCAGCACATGACCATCGAGGGCTCGCTCGACCGGTTGCTGGCCAGCGTGCTGCCCCACGAGGTCACGCACACCGTGTTCGCCTTCTACTTCCGCACGCCGGTGCCGCGCTGGGCCGACGAGGGGGGCTCCGTCCTCTCCGAGGACGATCAGGAACGGCAACGCCACGATCAGCTCTGCCGCAACATCCTCAATCACGGCCGGCAGATGCCGCTGCGGCGTCTGTTCGCCCTGCGCGAATACCCCGACGACGTGATGCTCCTCTACGCCCAGGGCTACTCGGTGACCGATTTCCTGGTGGGCAAGAGCAACCGCCAGACGTTCATTCGCTTTGTGGCCCAGGGCATGCGCGAGGGCTGGGACAGTGCTAGCCGCACCTACGGCTATCGCAGCATCGAAGAGCTCGAGCAGGCGTGGTTGCAGCACCTGCGTGACACGAAGCGACCGCCCGCTCAGTTTGCCCGCAATACGGCCGACCCGGACCACCGCCTCCTGGTCCGGCAGACGGTGCCGCCGCAACCAGTGCTGTCGCCACCGGCACCGGTCTTCCGCGGTCAGACACCGATGCCGGACCAGGTAGGTCAGGTGAACGGTCAGCCGACGGGCCGACCGGGCTACTTGCCGGGCTATGCGGCGGCCCCGCCCGCGGCGCCCACGCACTTCGCGGGTCAAGACCCGTGGCATCCGCCCGCGGCGCAGCAGCAACCTTACTACGGCGAGCAGCCCGGGCAGCAGCCCTACTATCCCGAGCCGGCCCCCCAGATCCGGCTCGGACCGCCGCAGACGGTGATCCCGCAAGCGGCGCTGCAGCAGCAACCTCCCGCCGCGCTGGGGCCGCCCGTGGGCATGGCGCCCCCCGGCTACCCGGGCTATCCGAACTGAATTGGCCAGCCCGCGGAGGTACGACCCTCCGAGAGTCACGCTCCCGCCTCGCCAATCGCACTTCAGGAAAGGAGTCCTCGATGCATGCCATCTGTCTGCTGGGTCTGGTAATCAATCTGGGTGCGGGCCAGGCCGCGGATCAGCCCGCGGGCAAAGAACCGGCGCGTTTCCAGGGCACCTGGTACCTCAGCAGCGTGCAGCTCAAAGGCGAACAAGCTGCCTGGATGGACCTCGCCAATGTCAGCAAGCTGGCGGTCAAAGGCGACCATGTCCAGTTCAAGTCGCGGCGCATCGCGCTGGGCTACCTGGGGCGTACGCGCAGCGACAAGCCGGAACGCCCGGTGCTGGAGAAGATCTGTAGCGACAGGAAGTTCATTGAGGTAACGAAGCAGACCGTTAGCCTGCGTTTGACGATCGATGGCGACAAGCAGCCCGGGCACATTGACATTGACGAGGAAAAGGGCACGATCCAGGGGCTGTACGCGCAGGATGGCAACAAGTTAAAAATCTGCGTTCCCGATCCCTCCACCTTGCCAAACGCACCGAAAGAGAGCGACGAGGGTGTCAGCATCTGGCTCGCGCCGCGCGGCATGAAACGGCCGAAGCAAGTGGCCCTGCGGCCCCAGAGCATGGCGGACAGCGACGCCATTCATGTGGCCGTGGTGCGCAAGCAGGAATGGCAGGCCCAGAAGCTTGCCTGGCAAAAGGCCATGAAGGCCGATCTCGAAAGGCTCGCGGGCACCTGGGAAGTAGTCGAAGGCCGCTACGACGGCAAGGAACTTGCCCCGAAGGATCTCGAGGGATTCCAGCTCGTCTTCGCGGACGATCAGGTCAGCTGGCAAGAGGCGGGCAAGACCCACACGCTGAAGGTCGAGACCGATCCGACCACCAGCCTCTACAACGTGACCGCCATCAATCTTGTCCGCACCGAGCAGGCGGGCAAGAGCCTGTTCGTGCCGGGCATCTATCGGCTCGAAGGGGATCAGCTCTTCTTGAGGCTGCGCTGGAACCACCAGCTCGAGCGTCCCGCTTCGTTCGCATTCGTCGACGACGGACAGCTGCCTGCCCTGCCTGGCATCTGTTACTACACCGGTGGCGATGCCAAGCTGGTGTTGAAGAAGAGCGCCAAATAGGCCCCTTCTGTCATCAGAAGCGTAGCGAGGATCTAGCCTGACGCGTGTCCGGCCGTTTCAGTCAGTCTTCGAAGGCGTCGGGTTCGGCGATGGCGCGGAGGTAGCGTGAGAGGAGCATCTGTACGGCGAGGACGCGCTGCCAGTCGGCATAGGTGAGCTTGATCTCGGTGGCCTCGTCGTTGGCCCGGACGTTCTCGGTGGCCGAGGTGAGGCAGTGATGCAGAAAGTCGAGAATCTCGGCAAAGCGGGCGGACTGGGCCGGCGTCAGCTTGCGCGGCAAGGGGGGCAAGGCCTTGTTGCCCACGAAGAGTTCCCCCTTGGCGACGGTGACTTCGTCTTTCACGTCGAAATCGAAGTCGTCGTCTTCCTCGTTGCCGAGGTCGGCCTGGGCCTGGACGGTGGCCTGGGTGGCGTCTTGAAAAACGCCGGAAGGGGAACGGGTGGCCCCGGCGAGCGTGGCCATGCGGGCCGCGATCTCTTCATTGGAGCCGAACAGGAGGAGCGAGCGGCCGACGGCGATGCAATCGCCCAGGCGGAGGCGGCGGATCTGCACGACGTTGCCGTTGACGCGGGTGCCGTTGGTGCTTTCGAGATCGGTGAGGATGAGGTCGTTGTCGTCTTGCTGGATCTTGGCGTGGAAGCGGCTGACGCGTTCGTCGTTGAGGCGGACGAGATTGCCCTCCTCGCGGCCGATCGTGAAGGGAACGGGAAGGTCACGGAACACGCGACCCCGGTCGACTCCCTCCAGTACCTGAATGGTCACAGTATTCATGCCGCGTCTCGACTTGCCTCGTGCTCGACTGGTTGGCCCGCGGGAGATGGTTGCGACCGAAGAAGCCGGCAGGAAGCCACTCTCCACAATTCGATTGTAAACTATTTTCAAATAGGCTGCTAGGAATGTCAATCGCCGGGTTTGAGAAGTTGGCCGCGGCGGGCAAAAAGCAGCCCGTTCAGGCAGCCAGCAGGTGAGTCTCGCTGGAGAGGATATCGTGCATCAGTTCGCAGGGATCAATGGCCGGCGAGCTGGGCAGCGGCCACACGAATCGTTCGCTGGCGGCGAGCTGGAGGGCGGCGTGCGTTTGCCCCTGGTGGCACCAGAGGACGACGAAACGGGCAATACTGCGGGCGCGCAGACAGAGACGGAGGACCAGCTCGGCGGGCGCCGGATGTTCTTGCCCGTAGCGTTCGGCCTGTTCGACGAGCCACTCAATGAGGATGCGGGCCTCGGGGTCGGTAAGTCCGCGAGTGAGCGCATCGTTTTCCAGGATGTGGCTCAGTGCTGCCCGTGGGAGCATCTGCCTTCCCCCTAAATCAGCCGGGAACGTAAAGCACCCGGATCGCCAGGCCCGGCGCGACCCCCCGCGCCGGCTCCGAGCTCGCAGACGCGCCCCGTGGAAAGCGCGGTCGGAGAGACTGCCTCGAGTGGAGGCGGTCGTTCCGAGTTCTTGGAGCTGGAAGGTCGGCCTCTATAGCGGCGGCCCGTGCTCGTTGCAACAGCAAAACCTTGACGCCTCGGGGCCAACCTCGCTACTATCCGGACAGAGGGTGGGCCAAATAATCCCCACGTTTTTATCGACCCCTGTCCCCCTTCTGGAACCATTCCGCCGCGCGGATCTTCACCCTGACATTGCTTCCCCAGCTTCGCAAGGATCCGCCGATTCGCGTGACAAGATTGGCAAGAAACGGGCCGACCTGTAAGGGCGCCCACACCAGGCAAGGAACAGGAAATCATGCCCAGTCTGCACAGTGTGTTGTTGTTGGGAGAGATAGCCTGGCCAAGCAGTACCACGCTGCTCTGGTCGCTAGGCGCGGCGGCGCTGGGCTTCTTCGTGCTGTTTTGCTGCCGGCCCGACCTGGTCGTGCGGATGATCTGCTGGGTGATGGCGCACACCGTGTATCGCATGCGCATCACGGGCCGCCGCAATATTCCGCAGAGCGGCCCGTGCTTGATGGTCTGCAACCACGTCAGCTTCATCGATGGCCTGCTGCTCTTCACCGCACAAAGGCGGCGCGTCCGCTTCGTCATCTGGGCCCCCTTCACCAAGATCCCGATCTTTCGGGTGCTGCTGCGCTGGGGGCGAGTGATCCCCATCGACAGCACGGCAGGCCCGAAGGCCATCCTGCGTTCCCTGCACCAGGCTGCCGACGCTCTGAAAGAGGGCGAGTGTGTGTGCATCT
>JBFWSD010000057.1:0-12821 GCA_050248575.1 Gemmataceae bacterium | reverse complement strand
CGTGGAAGAGTTTGCCGAACCTGTCGAAGTTTGCCCCGGTGTGTGGGCTGAAAAAGGTACACTCTTGTGAATTCACAAACGCCGTCAGTTCTCAAAAACCAGGTGTCTTCGTAGACAAATCAGGCGAGTTTCTCGGAGGAGAGCGAGACCATTTTCAAGTGTGACAGGGCGCCGGCAGGCGCCTTCGGCGCCGAGCTGGTCCTGGGGATCGAGGGCGTGAAGCGGAAGGAAGACGTCGAGCCGGCAGCGTGAGCAACCGGAGCAACGCCGTAACTCCTCCGGTTGCTCACGTTCCCGGCTGAATCAGGAACTGGTCGAAGAGCTTCGGCAGTGAGCCGGATAGTGATCGTCGGTAAGGATTCCGTCTCGACGAATCGTGCTGAATCTGAGGACCGGGCTGACAATATCATGAAGCACTGGCCAGAGGTAGAACCACCTTTCCGTTGATTCGAGGTAGGCCAGAGTCTCCCGATGCTTCTTGTCGGCATGAAAAATCCGGCCGTTCACCAGCACATCCAAGATTTGTGGGGCGTGAGCGTGAATTCCTGACCCACGCGCGGATCTGGGCGACTCGGCGACCAAGCAAGCGGCCAGCGGGGTAAGGAATGAAACCCGCAAGCTGCCATTCCCTCTAGCACGGAATCCACTTCCTTGGAACAATGAGCGGCCGGACTAGGATGGTTCGAGGGCTTTGACGCCATGCACGATCAGCCGCCCGGGGAGCCGGAGCCCTGGATGACAGCGGGGGCAGAGTCGCCAGTCGATCCCGCCGGCGACCCCGCGCAAACGCAAGACGTTCCCGATCAGGCCACTGATCCGTGGTCGACCCAGGCAAATGAGTCGCCAGCCGAGGCCGACCCCTGCTCCACGCGAAACACGGCTGTCCCGGCAGCGCCCATAGCCGTTCGCGCCGCCAAGCTGCCCGTCATTCCCGGCTATCAGATCCGCGGCGTGCTCGGCCGGGGCGGCATGGGGATCGTCTTCGACGCCTATCACGAAAAACTGCGGCGTCGCGTGGCGCTCAAGATGATTCTGGGCGGCGGGCACGGCTCCATCGAGCACCATGAACGATTCCTGGCCGAGGCGCGGGCAGTCGCGCGGCTCGCTCATCCCCATGTGGTCGCCGTGTACGAAATCGGCGACCATGCCGATGGCCCGTTCATCTCGCTGGAGTTCGTGGAGGGGGGCAGTCTCGATCGCCGGCTGGCCGGCGTGCCGCAATCGCCACGCGAAGCGGCCAAGTTACTACTGAAGCTGGCCCGGGCGACGCAGTCGGCCCACGACCGGGGCATCGTCCATCGCGACCTCAAGCCGGCAAACATCCTGCTCACTACGCAGGGCGAACCCAAGATCACCGACTTCGGCCTGGCCAAGCAGCTGGACCTCGACTCGTCCCAGACCAAGCACGGCTCGGTGCTGGGCACGCCCAGCTACATGGCGCCGGAGCAGGCTGCCGGGCTCGTGGACCAGATAGGACCGGCCGCCGATGTCCATGCCCTCGGCGCCATCCTCTACGAGATGCTGACGGGCCGCCCGCCCTTCCGTGGCCCCACCGTTGTCGACACACTCGACCAGGTCCGCAATCAAGAGCCGGTGCCGCCCGCGCGGCTGCAGCCCGGGGTCCCGCGCGATCTCGAATCGATCTGCCTCAAGTGGCCGGGTCCTACCTCATTCAACAGATTCACGACCGCTTGTTGCTGTTCGGGGCCTGAGTCGGCCAGAGGGCGACCGAGGGATGCGACGGGCTTGTCGCCTTGCAGGTCGCATTCCCACTGGCGAAGAGTGCGCTCGTTGACCGTGGATGCTAAGCCTTGTCATGAGGCGACGAACGCGCTTGCTGTTGACGGCGTGACCTTCCCGACGGTCGGAGAATTCAAAAGTCCTATTTCTCTCTGTCTGATTGCTGGGCGGTGGGTTCGGACCCTGGATGAGTTTCGAGTCAAAATTAAAGGACATGAGGAATCGAAACTAGCTAGCTGGCCGCACCTGACGTCATGTTGGGTAGGCCACCAGGTCGAGGTGCGTGGACTTCGAACGGGCATGCGCCGTCAGGATCTGCTCGACGGTTCTCGGCCCGCCTTCTCTGTCATTTCCCTGGGTTAAGACAAAGACGTCGTAACCGTGCCCCATGACTTCTTCGAGGAGTGCCTCGGGCACGATCTGGCCGACGTCGGCGAGCAAGGCAGGCGCAAACTCGAAGACGATCACGGGGCGATGTCGCTGGATGAGCCGGCGCAGACCGCGAAAGGCCCGAAACTCATTGCCATCGACGTCCGCCTTGACGACGTCGAGGCGAGGCAAGTCGGAAAGAAATTCGTCGAGGGCAACGGCCCGGACTACGTGCGCTGGCAACGGGTGGTCAACTTCTCGATCCGCCTCGACGACGTGGCTGAGGCTGCTGGTGGCGTCGGGGTAGACCTTGAACGACAGTGCCGCCTCGGCAGCCGCCAGCGGATGAACGTCCACGTTGCCAAAGCCGTTCTCGCGCAGGCTGAGCGTTAGCAGGGCGACGTTGTCGGGCCTGGGCTCAAAAGCGATGACCTTGCCGTGGGGGCCGACCAGGGACGCGGCCAGCAAGCTGAAGTAGCCGACGTTGGCGCCCAGGTCAAGGAAGGTGGCCCGCGGCCGCAGCAGGCCACGCAGGTAATGCGTCACGTGGGGCTCAAAGGCACCGCTCACGATGGCGGCGCCGACCAGTTGATCGCGGACGTCGACGTAGATGCGATAGTCGCCAGTGTCGACACACTGGTAACGTCCGGCTTTTTTGCCGAGTTGCGAACTTTGCCCGTCGAGATTGCGCAGTTCCGTGGAATCGACGAAGCCTTGCCAGAGATCGCGGAGCGGCCGCGGCTGACGAAGCCAGTTCGTCCAGTGTGCCCAGCCCGCGTCGTCTGGCTCGCGGCGCAGAAGCAAGCGGTAGCAGTCGTAGAGATCCTTTTCGGTGGCCAGATCGCGCGCTTGTTCGGAAACCGACTGCCGACCCACCAATCTGCGGATAATGGAAAGCACGTCTTCAATCTCCTTAATGGAGTGCTTCGTTACTTCCAGGCATGCACGATGGCCCGGTAATGAGCGACTTCGCCGGCGGGCAGCCCCTTGACGTCTGGGGGGCCCTGAATGGTCTCAACGTGGCGGAAACCGGCAGCCCGGCACAGGCCAACCAGGGCGCGCCAGTTGGGGCCCCACCAGTTGGTTGCGTCGTTGCTCAGTTCGTCCGCCTCGTAGAACTCGCATACCGAGCGGTGCTCGAGGCCGGGGAACACGGTGGCGTTCGTTTCAATCACGGCCACGCGCCGGGTCACCGCCGCGACGCGCCGCAAGGCCGCCAGCGGATTCTCGACGTGATAGAGGACGCCGAGGTAGAGCACGACGTCGAAGGCGCCCAGCGCATTGAGATCGGCGGTCATCAGGTCGGCCACCACCACTTCCACCCGACTGCCCAGGACGCGGTGGGCGAGCCGGAAGCCCGCCTGCCCGGGCAAAGCGTCCGGCTGCCACACTCCAGGCAGCCGCCGAAAAGCCCCGGGCGCGAGAGGCCGGCCCGACACCTCCGACTTGTAACGATGCAAGCTGGCCCAGTGGATGGACCAGACGAAGTGGTCCAGAGCCACCACGCGGCTGGCGCCGCGGCGTTCGGCCTCGAACGAATAGAAGCCGTCCCAGGCGCCGACGTCCAGAACCGTCTGGCCGTGAAGATCGGGAAGACGCAGGGCCGCCAGTTCCTGCTGCAAGTAGGTGCGCGACTTTCGCCCTGGAGTGACGATTCCGTACCCCAGGTCGATCGAGTGCCACCAGGTGGGCAAGGCTTCGACCTCGTCCATTAGCTTGTGTTTTTCCGTCAACATGAAACCAAGCCTCGATTGCCTTGGACGGACGTTCAACCCCTCGCGACTCACGAGCGTCTGACACTGTTGGGTGTTTTCAGCACGTCCACGTCCCAGATGGGTTGCCTTCGAGTTCCTTGTTGCTCATGCGCAATTGGATTGCATCAGTGAGTCGGACGGGCATTGAGGGCGTGCTGCGTCTTGGGCGTCCGGCCTCAGCCGGGCAAAGAGTTCGAGCCATTGACCGCGGAGACGATCTTCGTCGTAGCGGCGCAGTTGTTTGCGGCCACGCCAGATCAGGGTTTTTCGGAGTCGTTTGGACTTGCTGGAAAAGAGCAGCCGCCATAGCGCCTTGCGGATCGAATTCGTGTCGTAGGGGTCGCAATAGAGCGCGGCGTCCCCGGCCACCTCGCGATGGGGCGGCGTGTCGGAAAGGACGACCGGCACGTGGCACTGCATCGCCTCGACGGGGCTCAGTCCGAATCCTTCGTAGTATGACGCGAACACCAGGACGCGGGCGTGCGAGTAAAGAATGCGCATCTCTTCCGGGCTGACGTGCATCAAATGGATGAGTTGCCCTTGTTTGATCAAGGGCTTCATCAACGACTCGATCGGCGCCCAGTTCCAGCCGGGCGCGCCGACGATCACCAGGTGCAGGACGTTCTCATGGAGTGCGTTGAGTGCGTGAAACGCCCGGATGATTGAGGCGTAATTCTTGCGCGGCTCTAGCGTCGAAACGGCAAGCACGTAAGGCGCGACTGGCTTGCCAAGGACTTTGGGCGGATGCTCGGCGATCACCGAGGATTGCCTCGTAGTCAGGATGCTCTCGAGTTTGCGCACGTTGCGTTGCGGGTAGTAGCTGCTGGAAAGCGGATAAGGGATGACGCAGCTATGGTCGCGCGTTACTGGATAGGCGCCGGTCAGGTCGCCCCGCGTATGCTCGGTATTGCACACGAAGTAAGAATCGCGCGACGCCGCGCGCACGGATCGGTGGTGCAACTTGATCGAATGACGGTTGGCCAGGCAGTCTGGCCGGAGAATCGGGATCAAGTCGTGATAGCAGACGATCTTTCGGGTCTGGCGGCTGACTCGGGCCACGCGCGCATCTTGAAAGATGACGAAGTCGTAGCCGTGCGTGTCAAGGCCCTGAGCCGGCAGCTTGCCGAGCAGCCGCACGTTCATGGCACGATTGCTATACGTGGAGAGCAAGAACTTGCCAGCGCGCACCAGGTTCACGTCCTCCGGCTGCAATGATTGATGCATGAAGTTTCGCCACAGCACGTCCCAGAAGGCAGCGGAATCCATCTCCTGGCAACGCACGCTGGGTTCGAGCGAGAAGCCGTACAGTCGGATCAGGTGCTGGAGCCAGCGGAGGCCGCGCACTGCGGATAGCGGCGGCGTACGGCTCGCCAGCGCCTGTAGAAATTGCGCCTGGTTGGCCAGACGATCGGCGGGCAAAGACGAGCGCGTGAAGCGATGCGCAGCTGTGGATCCCCGCGGACAGTACACCAACCCGGTAAGATCCACCTCGGGAGTCTGGCTCAGCATTCGATAAAGAAGCCGGGTGACCTGGGGTACTCCCGAAAACCCCTCGGTTATCAATGACAGATCAAGCAGTATTCGAAAGCGCTTGTTGCCCACGACGGAATCCTTCCCGATCCTCCGGCCCAACGTACTCGCCTGCGACGTGCGTTCGTACTGGTTGCTCGATTGAGCGGTGGCGCGAATGGGTAGTGAAAAACTGTATCGGCCCTGACGATGGCGGTACTTGAGCAAGGTTTGCCACAGGAAAAGAATGACGGGGCAACTTGTCGCCGGCCACACGATGGGCGCGGAACTTCAAGTAGGCTGCGGTGACCGGCCAGCTTTCGCGTCTTGCGGGGCGCCTCGCTGGTCGGGCCCGGGAAACGGGCAGCCGGTGGGCGCCTGGCCTATTTTGTCGGCTGGGCGCCCTCCGGTCGAGTGGCCTGTTTTGAATTGTGAGCGTCCCCTTTTGACGTTGACCGCTGCGAACACGCCCGTCCGCTGTACCGACTGGTCCAGCATCTACTGCCGCACGACAAGGGGCTTGTGCTGGGCACGCAATGAAAGCGGGGCATGCAAGACGCACTTTCCGGCTTCCGGAACAACGTCTATGACCTCGCTCTGTAACCTCCACTTTTTCCGTGATCGATTTGACAAGTGGATGTCAGCGTTACATATTCGTGATACAGGCCCTGTCCTCCGATACTTGGTTGGTTGTCATGAGTGTCCAGTCCTTCCCGATTCTTCTTATCGATGTGGGAGGACAGCGGTTTGGCCTGCCCACGTTCGTTGTCACGGAACTTGTTCGTGCCGTTGCGGTAGTGCCCCTGCCCAGGGCCCCGGCCATCGTTGCCGGAGTCATCAATGTGCGCGGAACCATCGTACCCGTCCTTAACTTGCACCGCCGCTTTCGTCACCGCGACAAGCCAGTCGATCCGGATGATCACTTTGTAATTGCCAAGGCCGCCACGCGTATGGTCGCTTTGCACGTTGATCGAGCCCTCGGTTTGATCGAAATCGACCCCAAGCTTATCGAGGACGCCCGCGGCGCCATCCCGGGAATTGAGTACATCACCTGGATGGCCAAGCTTCCCGATGAACTGGTCCTCATTCACGATCTTGACGGTTTTCTATCACATGCCGAGTCCCTCGAATTGAATGAAGCCATGCGGGACGTATACGAGGAGAGTCCCAGCTCGTGAACTGGTCGGAACCGGCCTTTGCCAGAATCGCGGGTGCTATTGGCGTGCGAACCGGTCTATATTTCCCGCCGGAGCGGCTCGCCAGCACCGAAGAAACCCTGCGCAAGCACATGCAGCGTGCCAGGATGAGCGATGCCAACGCTTACGCTGATCGTGTACAGAACGTCATGACGGAATTCGATGAGCTGGTGGCCGACCTGACCATCGGCGAGACCTATTTTTTCCGCGAGCCCGCTCAATTTGACTACCTTCGCCACAAGATACTCCCCGATATCCAGCGGCGGCGGGCAGGCCAACGCCTCCGCGTCTGGAGCGCGGGCTGCGCGAGCGGGGAGGAAGCCTATTCCCTGGCGATACTGTTCGAGCGAGAAGGAGTGTGTCCCCGACCCGTTCTGCTCGCCAGCGACTTGTCGCGACGCTCACTGGCACGAGCGCGGCGAGGGCAATACGGGCGCTGGTCGGTGCGCGATCGGGCCCTCGAACTCACGTCCCCCTATCTCCACCGGCATGGCGACTGTTTTGAGGTCGATCGCCGCATCCGCGACCAGGTCGTGTTTGAGTATCTCAACCTGGCCCTCGACGTGTTTCCCTCCTTCGCCACCGCCACCTGGGGTATGGACCTGATTCTTTGCCGCAACGTGCTCATCTACCTCGATGCGGGCACCGTGGCCGCAGTGGCACGTCGGCTCTTTGAAGCGCTAGCTCCTGGAGGTTGGCTGATCTTGGCCTCATCCGATCCGCCGCTGGATCGCCTGGCGCCGTTTGCGGTAGTCGTTGCGGAAGAAGGCATTTTCTACAGGCGGCCTGATGCCGATCCCTCTGTCGACCAGGAAGTGGCGATGCCGGCATCGATCATGCGAGCGGAGCAGTCAAGCGCGGATGGCACTGGACTTCCAGGCGGCCCGCGCCAGGAGCTGAGACTTGCAAGCGACAATGCCGATGTGCCCGCCAGTCCAGCTGAACGCCACCTCGAGGCTGTGCGGGCAGCCCATGCCCGCGGCGACGATCACCAGGACGAGCGCCAGACGGTCGAACTGCCCGAAGAGACGGCACAGATCCTGCGCGTGCGGGCGTTGGCTGGGCTCGACCCGGTGCAGGCCGAGGCTGTCTGTGCCGAGGCCTTGCGACGCCACAACCTGGTCGCCGAGCTCTATTATTTGCACGCGGCCCTCCTGCTCGAACTCGGACGAACCGAAGAAGCGGCCAGCGCGGTGCGGCGCGTTCTCTATCTCGACCCCAGCTTGGCCTGCGCTCATCTGTTGCTCGGGTTGATTGCGAACCGGCAGGGGCACGTCGACGTGGCGCGGCGCGCCTACCGCAACGCGCAGACGCTGTGCGAACAACAACCGAACGACACGCTTGTGCCGTTCACTGACGGAGAAAGCGCCGGCCGGCTGGCCGAAGTCGCTGCCAGCCAGCTTGCCCTGCTGGAGGGAGGTTACACGTGAGTGGATCGGCGCGCGTATTCGACTGGAACGAGATCAAGGACAGACTGCGTTCAAAGGAGACGCCCGAAGAGGCCAGCGCCCGCGCCCGTCGCGTGCTCGAGGAGCGTGCCCGCAAACTGGCCCAGGTCACCGAGGCAACCACGGCACCGTCCATCGAAGTGCTCATTTTCAAAGTGGGGGCCGAGTGTTTCGGGCTGGAGACTTCCTATGTGCGCGAAGTCGTGGCCCTCCCGACGTTGACGCCGATGCCGGGAGCGCCTGACAGCCTGGTCGGCTTGACCAACCTGCGCGGGCAGATTGTGGCTTGTTTCGAGTTGCAGGGCAGCGCGCGAACACACGCGCCGCGCTTTGGCATCATGGTCGGTCAGCGTCGCGTCGAGTTTGGCATTGTTGCCGACGAGGTCGACGCCGTGGCCTGCTTAACACTCGAGAGCATTCACCGTCTTGCCGGAGATGGGAACAAGCGCGACTGGCTGCGCGGCCTGAGCCAGGGCACCATTGCCGTCATCGATGCGGAACGCCTACGCGACGATCCGAGGTTCCTGGTGAATCAGAGTGACGACGCCTGAAACAGCAAGATCGAGCAAGAGGAACTGGGATGACCATTGGCAAGCGTATCGCGGCTGGATTCGGACTGGCCTTGCTGGTACTGTTCGTAATCGGCGGCCTGGCCTTGTGGCGTACCTCGTCCTTGATCAAAGTCAATCGCAGTGTCCTGCATACCAACAACGTCTTACTTGCTCTGGAATCGCTTCTTTCGACCATGAAAGATGCCGAAACCGGGCAGCGCGGCTTTCTGGTTACCGGCGAAGAACCATATCTGGAGCCGTACCAGAAGGCGACTGGCGAGGTGAGCGATCGTCTGGCCACGCTGCGCGGCCTGATTGCTGACAATACGGGCCAGCAAGCCAGGCTGCTCGAACTCGATACGGCCATCAAGGAAAAGATGACCCAGTTAAAGCTGGCACTGGATACCTACAAGAACAAGGGCCCGCAGGCAGCCATCGAAATAATCAAGACGGACGAGGGCAAGAAGACCATGGACAGCGTTCGCCGGATCATCGGCGAGATGATGGGCGAAGAGAATCGCCTGCTCACCGAACGGAGTAACCTGGCGGAAGCATCAACCTGGGGCAGCTACGTGATGATCGGCGCTGGGACCTGTGCGGCCGGCGTCGTACTGGTGGTGGTATTACTAACCACGGTGCGGGCGGTCACTGGCCCGCTCAGCGAAGCTGTGGCGCAGCTATCGTCGGCCAGCGTTGAACTGCTGGCCAGCACCGTGCAGCAGGCCTCGGGTGCGCAAGAGCAGGCGGCTGCCGTCACCCAGACCGTGACGACAGTGAACGAAGTGACGCAAACGGCAGAGCAGACGTCCCAGCGGGCCCAGGGAGTTGGCGAAGTCGTCCAGCGCTCAGTTGAGATCAGTCGCGGCGGCCGCCGGGCCGTCGACGATTCCTTCACTGCCCAGTCCGTCCTGAAAGAGAAGATCGAGTCGACCGCCGAGAACATCCTGGCCCTGGCGGAGCAGGCACAGGCCATTGGCGAGATCATTGCCTCGGTCACGGACATCGCCGAAAAAACCAACCTGCTGGCCCTGAACGCGGCCATCGAGGCATCGCGCGCCGGTGAGCACGGCCGCGGCTTCACAGTCGTCGCCAGCGAGGTCAAGACTCTCGCCGAGCAATCGAAGAAATCGACCACCGAGATCCGCCGCATTCTTGGCGAAATCCAGAAGGCCACGAACTCGGCCGTTCTGTCCACCGAGGACGTCACGAAGGGCGTAGCCGCAGCCATGAAAGTCGCCACCGAGGCCAGTGAAACGATCAAGACTCTCTCCGACGCCCTGAGCGAGGTTGCCCAGTCGGCCAGCCAGATCATGGCTTCTGCCGGTCAGCAGGCGGCCGGGATGAACCAGATTCACCAGGCCATGAAGAACATCGACCAAGTCGCCAAGCAGAACCTCTCCGCCACGCGCGAAACTGAACAGTCCGCACGCAACCTGACATCCTTGGGCGGTCAACTCGCCGCCCTCAATGGCGCCCACTGACCAGGCCCGTCATGGACAAGGAACAGCTCATCCAGCAGCTTATGGCTACGTTCCTCGACGAGCTCGAGGAGCATACGGCCGCATTCAATCGGGATTTGCTGGCTCTGGAGAAATCGGCGAGCGAGTCGGAACGCCAGGAGCTGTTCAATGCCCTGTTCCGCACGGCGCACAGCCTCAAGGGGGCAGCACGTTCGGTGAGCGTGGCGCCGATCGAGCAAGTTTGCCATAACCTGGAAGACCTGCTCTCGGCCCTCCGCGATGGCCGTCGGGCGCTCGATCGCGACGTGTTCGGCACCTTGTTCGCCGCCAGCGACAGCATCGAGGAAGCCAGCATGAGGCTGCGCGAACAGCAAGATCTCAGCGGCGCGCCTGTCCATGGAGTCATCGAGCGTCTTTCCCGGACAGATGGGCCTGGGCAGGCCTCGCCCACCGAAGATGGTGACGCGCCCGTCGGCTCGTCGCGTCAGCCGGCGCGCGCCGAGGTCCCGTCCATGCGGGTGGCCGCGGAAAAGCTCGATGAATTGCTCTCCCGGACAGGAGAGTTGCTCGTCCAGGGGCGGCGGCTGGATCTCTGGCATGACGAGGTTGTGACACTCCGCGACCTGGCGGGTGTGCTGCGTCGGGAATGGAGCAAGTTTGTCCACCAGGTCCGAAGTCGCGACCATGTCGCGGCAGCCGCCCTCACAGAGATCCCGTTCTTGCGCCGCTTCGTCGAATTCTCTGGGCGCAACCTGCAGCGACTGGAACGGGATCTCGACAAGGTGGTGGCCGGACTGGCTACTGACACCCGGCAGGTGCAGCAGGCCTCCACGTTCATCGACGACGAGGTGAGGCGGGCACGCATGCTCCCGTTTTCGGAAGCGTGCCGGGGTCTTGAGCGGCTGGTGCGCGACCTGGCCCAGTCGGCGGGCAAGGAGGTTGATCTGGTAATTGAGGGCGGCACCATCGAGCTCGACCGCGCAGTGCTGGAAGGCATTACCGACCCATTGCGGCAACTGGTGCGTAATGCCATCGATCACGGGCTGGAATCTCCGCAGGAGCGCACCCGCGCTGGCAAGCGGGCCGCGGGCCGCGTTACGATCACTGCCAACCTGCAAGGGAGCCAGGTAGAGATCGTGGTCCGCGACGACGGCCGCGGGGTCGATCTGGAGGCCGTGCGCAGCCAGCTGCGCAAGCGGGGCCGCCCCGACGCGGGCGACGAACAGGAATTGCTGGCGAGCTTGTTTCTGCCCGGCCTGTCCACGGCGACAGTCGTCACCGATGTTTCCGGACGTGGCGCCGGCCTGGACATCGTCAACGCGTGCATCGAGGCATTGCACGGGTCGATCGCAGTGACGTCGATGGCCGGCCAGGGCATGGTGTTCCGGGCCATCGTGCCCCTGACGCTGACCACGTTGCGGGCCTTTCTGCTGTCTGTCGGCGGGCAGACGTTCGCACTGCCGACCATGAACGTGGACAAGCTGCTGCGCGTATCGCCCATGGACTTGCGCACGGTCGAAGGGCGGGAGATGCTGATCAGCACCGATGCCCCGCTGCCTATCGTGCCCTTGAGCGCCGTGCTGGCGCTGCCGCAGGGCGACGATGTGCTGGCGGGAAAACTGCCCGTCGTCACCGTGGCGGCCGGCGGGCGACGACTGGCGTTCATCGTCGATAACTTTGTCAGCGAACAGGAGATCGTCATCAAGAACCTGGGCCCGCGCGTGAAACAAACCCGGTTTTTTTCCGGTGGAACCATCTTGCCTTCAGGAGAAGTCGCCCTCGTCCTCAACGCGGGTAATCTGGTGCGGGCAGCGTTCGCGCACGGCGCAGCGCGGCGGCGCCAGGCCGAACAACGGCAACCCGATTCCGCTACCCGAAAAAAAATCCTGCTTGTCGAGGATTCATTGACGACCCGCGCCCTGGAAAAAAGCATCCTGGAGGCGGCGGGCTACGAGGTGCGCACCGCCGTCAATGGTTCCGAAGCCTGGCATTTCCTCCAGGAACAGACTGTCGACCTGATCGTCAGCGACATCGAGATGCCGATCATGAACGGCTTTGAGTTGACCGAATCGGTGCGTGCAGCACGGCGGCTAGCCGGAATCCCCATAGTGCTGGTGACAGCCCGCGAATCGGATCAGGACAAGTCGCGCGGCTTGGAGGCCGGCGCAGACGCCTATCTGATCAAGAGCGCGTTCGATCAACGAATTCTTCTTGAGACCATCCAGCGACTCCTTTGAGGAAGCAGTGTGATCCAGGTCCTTGTTGCCGACGACTCTCCTACCGCCCGGGCACTGCTTGTGGAGATCATCCGCAGCGATCGGGATCTGGTGGTGGCCGCGGAAGCCCGCAATGGCCGCGAAGCCGTGGAACTGGCCAAGCAACTTCGGCCCGGACTGATCACCATGGACATCCACATGCCGGTCATGGATGGCCTGGCCGCCACCAAGGAGATCATGATCGAAGTCCCCACGCCCATTGTTCTCGTTACGGGCAGCCAGGAATCACGCGAGGTGGAGATTGCCATGAACGCCTTGCGCGTAGGCGCGGTCACGGTCCTGCGCAAACCGCCCGGGCCGGGCTCGGCTCACTTCGACGAGGAGGCATCAACATTCCTGCGCACCATCAAAGCCATGGCGGACGTGAAGGTGGTTCGTCACTGGCGCACACGGCAGCCCGCGCCACGAGTCGCGGCAGAGGCGGCAGTGGACGCAGTGGTGATCGCGACTTCCACAGGCGGTCCGGCGGCTCTGTACCGCTTGCTCGAAGGACTTCCCGCGGATCTGCCTGCGCCAAT